>NZ_CAUUGJ010000021.1:0-26315 GCF_963544685.1 uncultured Fretibacterium sp.
CACTCGACTAGTCGTCGGCAGCGTCAGATGTGTATAAGAGACAGTCGCAGAACTGGAGCCACTGGCGGAGGTCCGAGGCGTAGCTCTCCGCGGTGTGGGGGCTCCGGCCCCGTTCCGCCAGAAGGTAGAGGCGGAATTGGTCGATTCTGCCTCCAGCCGTGTGCCGGTCCAAGAGGGGCGCTCCGTCAGTCCTTCGCGAAGCGGTCGAAGATCGCGTCCACGTGCCGCAGGTAGAACCCGTTCTCGAAGAGGGCCTCGAGGCGCTCCGGCTCCACGAGCCCCTGGATGCGCCCGTCCCGCAGCAGCAGGTCCGGGAAACGCCCCTCGCCCCGGGCCGTGCGCATCGCGTTCTCCTGGACGACCGCATAGGCCGCCTCGCGCGAGAGGTTCAGCTCGTCCAGCAGGAAGGTCAGGACCCGCTGGCTGTAGACCAGGCCGCCCGTGAGGCCGATGTTCCCGCGGACCCGCGCCTCGTCCACGGTCAGGCCCCGCAGGATGTTCGTCATGTCGCGCAGCATGAAGTGGACGAGGTTAAAGGCGTCCGGCCACAGGACGCGCTCCGTCGAGGAGTGGCTGATGTCCCGCTCGTGCCAGAGGGCCACGTTCTCCATCCCCGTCTGGGCGCAGCCCCGCAGCAGGCGCGCCATGCCGCAGATGCGCTCGCACTTGATGGGGTTCCGCTTATGGGGCATCGCGCTCGAGCCCTTCTGTCCCCTGCCGAAGGGCTCGAAGGCCTCCCCAACCTCCGTGCGCTGGAGGTGCCGGACCTCGGTCGCCATCCGCTCCATCGCGCACCCCAGGAGGGCCAGCGCGTTCAGCACCTCGGCGTGCCGGTCCCGCTGGAGGATCTGGTTGGAGACCTCCGCGGGGGTCAGGCCCAGGATCGCGCAGACCCGGACCTCGAGCTCCGGGGGGCAGAGCGCGTAGGTCCCCACCGCACCCGATATCTTTCCGACCGCGATGTGCTGCTTCGCCAGCTCCAGACGCTCCAGGTCGCGCTTCAGCTCGGAATGCCAATTCAGGAACTTCAGGCCCAGGGTCGTCGGCTCCGCGTGGATTCCGTGCGTGCGCCCGATGCAGGGCAGATGCTTGTACCGCCGCGCCAGGTCCAGCACCGAGTCGTCCAGCTCCCGTGCCGCCGAAGCCGTCAGCTCCAGGGAGTCCCGAAGCATGACGGAGCTCGCCGTATCCAGCACGTCGCTGCTCGTCAGGCCCAGGTGCAGATACCGCCCGTTCTCTCCGACGTTCTCCGCCACCGCGCTCACGAAGGCGACGACGTCGTGCTGGACCTCGCTCTCGATCTCCCGGACCCGCTCCACGGAGAAACGGGCCCCGGCCAGGATATGCCGCAGGGCATCCTCCGGGATCCGGCCCAGCCCGCACCAGGCGCGGCAGACGGCCAGCTCCACGTCCAGCATGACGGAGAGGCGGTTCTCCTCGCTCCAAAGCCGGGCCATCTCCTTCGTCGTGTAGCGCTCGATCATTGGGAACCCTCCAATCGGGAAAAACTTACAGGAAAGTGCCGATTGAATCAGCGTTTCCTTAGAAACTTCATTCGGAGGCCTTCATTCGGGGCTCCTTCGGGCTCCCCCCTGCCCCCGGCGGAGGTGCGCCGTCTCCGCCAGCCAGAGACGGCGGGTCTCCGTCAGGAACGCGTCGTAGCACCCGCCCCGGAAGTCGGGGAACGTGTAATCGAAGCTCCGCCAGCCGCCGAACCGGAAGCGCAGCGTCACCTCGGCGTAGATGCCGTCCCGAAGCCATACGCGGTGCGCATGGTCCTTCGTGGAGGCCAGCACGAGTCGGGCGCCGTCGACGTATCCGGGATCGACGTTGACCGCGCGCGGGGTCCGGCTCCGGGCCTCCAGGGCACAGGCCGCGCGTTTCCAGTCCGCAAGCCCCCCGGCATCCGCAAGCCCCCGAAAACAGACGAAGCGCCGCATCAGACACGGCGCGATGTCCCGGTAGTAGTCCGTCAGCGTGAAGGGCACGGGCTCGCCGATGAGGTCCGGCTCCCCCCAGAGGCGCTTCGCCTCGTCCAGGACCCAGGCGAAGCGCTCCGCCTCCGAGTCGGGGTAGAGCACCCCGGCGATGCGCTTCACCAGGGGCCCCGCGCCCCGAACCGGATCGCTCACGGCGTCCGTCCCCGCGTCCTCTCGCCGGCCCTCCGCGCCGCAGGCTGCCCCTCGCCCGAGGAGCCGCTTCCCTCCCCCGGTTCGTCGAGCACCCGCCCCGGGGCCAAAAGCCCCATCGTCTGCGGCCCGATGGCCTTCAGCACCTCGTCCTCCCGCTTGGGAGGCGAACGGCGCGCACGGGGCTTTTTGCGGGGAATCGGGGGCGCGTCCGGCTCCCCTCCGTCCGACGCCGCCGGCCCCTCCACGCAGAGCCAGCCCAAAAAACGCCCCTCCCACTCGCAGGGCCAGGCCTGGCCCGCGAACCCCTCGGGAAGGGCGTCCTCCTCGCGGCGCCACGTCCGCCCCTCCTTCTCGATGGAGGCGACCCAGGCCCGGCCGAGCCCGGCCCACCACGAGATATCCTGAGCCTCCATCAGATCCCCGGTGCAGTCCTCCAGGATGAAGATGTCCGGCTCCAGCCGGCGGAAGGCGAGGAAGCACGGAGGATCCCGCCCCTCGAGGTCGACGATGAACTCGTCCTTCTCGGGCAGATCCGCGACGCTCAGGCGCTCCAGGTCGGTCCCGAACATCAGGGCGGCGGTTCGGTTGATCCGCATCCGGCCCCTCGCGCAGAGGGCGAAGGGCAGCGGGGCCTCCCACCACTCGGGGAACTTCGGCTCCCACGGCGCGGCCGCCTCCGCAAGGGGAAGGACTCGGGCCCCGCGGCGCTCGACGAGGAGAGCCTGAGCCCCCTCGCCCTCCTCCCCGGGACCGACGGGGCGGATCAGCCCCTCGTCGGCCAGGCGCGGCAGGTCCCGGACGAGCGCCTCGGACTGTCCTCGCTCGATCAGGGCGACAAGCTGATCCTTGTGGAACACGAACGCCTGTTCGGAGCCGTCGGGCCACAGGGCCCCGTAGTCGAGAAGCAGGCGGTAGAGGGTGCGCAGCAGCACCAGGAGCGTCGAGCCCGGCGACAGGGAGAGCAGGAGCTCCTCCGGGGAGTCGTTCATCGGGGGTTCCCGCCTTCCATCAGTGCGGCGGCGAACTCCCGGGGATCGAAGGGACTGAGGTCGTCCGTCCCCTCGCCCAGGCCGATGTAGCGCACCGGGACCTTGAGCTTGCGGGCGATGGAGAGGACCACCCCGCCCTTGGCCGTGTTGTCGTACTTGGTCAGGATGACAGCGGAGAGGGGCAGCATCGCGTTGAAGGTCTCGGCCTGTGCCACAGAGTTCTGGCCCAGCACGGAGTCCAGGACGAGGACGGTCCGAAGCCGCTCGCTCCCCGCCTCCCGCTCGAGGACGCGGTGAATCTTGCGGAGCTCCTCCATGAGGTTGTGTTTTGCGTGCAGGCGCCCCGCCGTGTCCACGATCAGGACGTCAGCCTCCGAGGACCGGGCGGCCTGCCAGGCGTCGAAGGCCACGGCCGCCGGGTCGCTGCCCTGACTCTGGGCGACGACCCGCACCCCGGCGCGCTCGCCCCAGACCTGGAGCTGCTCGATGGCCGCGGCCCGGAAGGTGTCCGCCGCCGCCATGACAACGCGCTTTCCCCGCTTCAGGAACTGTGCGGCGAGCTTGCCCGCCGAGGTCGTCTTTCCGCTCCCGTTGATGCCGACCATCAGGAGGACCAGGGGGACGCCGCCCTCACCGGGCTCGAAGGGCTGCCCCATCCCGGGGACGGAGAGCAGCTCCTCGGAGATCAGCGATACAAAGACGTCCTTCAGGGCCTCCGGTGAGGAGATCCCTCGTTGTTTCGCCTCCCGCCTGAGGGCGGAGGTCAGCTCCTCCGAGAGCTCCGCGCCGACGTCCCCCGCGATCAGACGCTCCTCGAGCTCCTCCCAGAAAGCATCGTCGAAGGAGGCCCCCGAGAAGAGCGAGGCGATCCCCCCGCTCCAGCGTTCCTTGACCCCCCTGAGGCTATCCTTCAAGCGCGCGAAAAATGCCATTCATGCCTCCCCTTTCCCCGTATCCCCGCCGCCATCCTGACGCTCGCGGGGACGCCGATCCGGCCGGCGGCGCCGCCTCGGGCGGCCCGACTCCTCCCCGCGGGGCTCATCGCCGCCCGGCGGCGGCTCGTTCCCCGTCCCCGGCCTGTCCTGACGTTCCGGCCGGCGGCGAGGGGGCCGATTAGGCCTGGTCCCCTTCTCCTCCGCCCCCTCGACCGCCGGGGACGCCGACGGGCCCTGGGCCGGAGCGTCGCCACGGGCGGCCCCTCCGCTCTTGCGCCGCCGCCGCTTCTTCGGCGCGGCGCCCTGCTCTCCGTTCCCGGGGGCCTCCCGCTCCGCGGACTCGGGCAGGTCGGGCACGGGACGGCCGGGCTCCCGCCCCGCCATGCTCGCCAGATGTTCGTCCAGGGATACCTTCTCCGGCTTGCCCCGGCGGTCCATCGGACGGGGGGCCGCCGGACGGGTCTCCGTCCTCCCGGCTCCGGTATCCTTCCTGGTCCCCGCCCCCCGCCTCTGTGCTCCGGAAGCGAACCGTTGGGCCGCAGCCGAAGCCGCAGCCTCGCCCCCCCAGTCCTGCCCCTGCAGGACGGCCTCCCTGAAGTCCGGGAACTCCGCGATGGAGACCGGGACGAGGTGCCCGTTGGGGAATCGCACCCGGACGGACTCCGAGGCGAGGTCCACGCTGTCGAGGACGTAGGTCCCATTCTCCGTCCTGATCTTGGCCCCCGGGCTGGGCAGGGACTTCCATAGCGCGCTGTAGAGGGGGTGCTCATAGGCCATGCAGCACATCAGGCGCCCGCAGATGCCGGATATCTTCGTCGGGTTCAGGGCCAGGTTCTGCTCCTTGACCATGCGGATGCAGATGGGCGTGAACCGGTGCAGCCAATAGCTGCAGCAGCAGGGCCTGCCGCAGGGCCCGATGCCGCTCACGACGCGGGCCTCGTCCCGGACGCCGATCTGCCGCATCTCGATGCGGGTCCGGAACTCCCTGGCGAGGTCGCGGACGTAGCCGCGGAAGTCGACGCGCTGCTCCGAGGTGAAGTAGAAGAAGAGCTTCTTGCGGTCCAGAAGGAACTCGACGTCCACCAGTTTCATCTGGAGCCCGTGGGAGACCAGGATCTCCCGGCTGCGCAGCAGGACCGAATCCTCGTCGCCCCGGCACCGGTAATACTCCTCGATCCGATCGGCATCCGCGTTCCCTACGTACTCGACCTCCTGCAGCATGGGCTCCGGGCCGCGGGTGTGCTCCCCGCTGCCGTCCTCGATGCAGGACGCGCGGTACTTCGCCTCCTGTTCCTGGGAGAGGGGGCCTCCCAGAAGCCCCATCTCCAGGCCCCTGACCGTTCGGATAAGGATCCATCGGGTCTCCGACGCGGCGTCATCGGGAACCTCGGCCAGGCCAAGGTAACGCAGCTTACCGAAAGTCGCCAAATAAATGCTCAAAAGGAAGTTCCTCCCTGAGTGCCAAAGTCAAAAGATCGCAGAGCGCCGGGACGGAGAGCTTCCCCGCCTCGGCAATCACCCTGAGCCGGTCGATCCGCGCGGCGCGCTCCACGTCCCCCGATCGGAACGCGTGGGCCGCCCACGACGCCAGGTCCGCGGCGATCCCCGCCGCATCCTTCGCCCCCTCCACCCAGCTCAGCCACGCCGCCCCGTCCCGGGGCGGAGGCACGGCCGGGACCTCCATCGGACCGGCCAGCACCGTGAAACGGGCCCGGCTGCGCAGCGTGGGCAGCAGGGCGCTCCCCTCCAGAAGGAAGAGGATGCAGGCATGGGACGGGGGTTCCTCGGCCAGCTTCAGCAGGCTGTTCGCCGCGGGCAGGAGCAGCCGGTCGGCCGCCATCACGACGCCAAGGCGCCGCACGGCGAGAACCGGCTTGAGGGCCAGGTCCTGAATCAGCGACCGGCAGACCTCGATATTGGGTGCCTTCCCGGCCTCCCCCGCGACGAGCAGGTCCGGATGCCCCTCCCCGCCCGGCCCTCCGTCGGGCCTGCCGGAGAGATAAAGCCCGGCCAGGGCCTCCAGGAGCGCTCCATGCCACGCGGCCGGCGCGGAGACCGCCCGGCAGTGCGGCACGTCCCCCGCCTCGAACTCCCTCACCAGGGCACGCCAGGACGGAAGCCCCGAGAAGGGGGCGGGCGTCACAGGAGAAGCGACACCAGGCATCCCTTGATCTCCTCCAGCAGAGCTATCGCCCGGCTCCGGTCCCCCTCCCTGCGGAAGGCGTCCTCGAGCTCCTCCATGGCGGACTCGGCCCGTTCCAGGGTGACGAACATCGTGCGGTCGGTCTTGCGCCAGCGAAGGTCGCGCCTGAGGCTGAAGCCCTTCATGGCCCGCCGGAGCAGTTCCGTCAGGATCGACCGGTACTCCGATATCAGGCGCTCGGCCGGAAAGACTGAGAGCCTGGCCGCAACGGCGTCGAGTCGGTCCAGGAGCGCGCGGACCTCCGTCTCCTCCATGGCCAGGGCGAAGGACGGCCCGGCGGAGACCGTCCCCGGCACCGCAGGATGGCGTCCGCCGCCCCCGGCGCCGTACTCCACCCTGCCCTTCGTCCCCTCCCCGCTCCTCTTAACCCGCACGGAGCCGTTCCTCCAAGGGGTTCAGAAGGGCCGATTCGATCCGGGCCCCGACCTCGTCCTCCGTGCCGGCGGCATCCACGGCGACGATCCGCTCCGGGCTGCGCCGGGCCAGCTCCCGGTACCCCTCGGCGACGCGCGCCATGAACGCGCTCCCCGCGGACTCGATACGGTCGGCGCCGCCCCGGCCTCCCAGACGGCGCTCCGCCGTCCCGGCGTCGATATCCAGAAGCACCGTCAGGTCGGGCGCGAGAAAGCCGCAGGACGCGATCAGCGAGGCGACGAACGCCTCGGACAGGCCTCGGCCCCAGACCTGATAGGCCAGGGTGGAGTCCGAGTAGCGCTCGCACAGGACGATCCGCCCCTCGGAGAGCGCGGGCAGCACGACGGAGGCCAGGTGCCCGCTGCGGTCCGCCAGGAAGAGCAGCAGCTCCGTGCGGTCGTCCGGGACGTCCCCGGCCAGGATCAGGGAGCGCAGCGCTCCGCCGCCCCAGCCCCCGGGCTCGAACGTGCGCAGCACCCCGCGCCCCGTCCGCGCCTCGAGCCAGTCGGCCAGGCGGGCGGCCTGCGTGCTCTTTCCGCAGCCGTCAAGCCCCTCTATCGTGATAAAGAGCCCGCGCGTGACGCAGAGCCCGCGGCCCCTCATTGTTCCCCCTCGTCCTCCCCCTTCACCGTAATCAGGCGCTTCATCATCCCGTCGACGAAGTAGTCCGAGCGCGATATCCTCAGGGTCCCCTCCCGGATCCTCCGGGCCTTCGTCTCGCTCAGGAACTCCCGTTCCTCGGGCAGCAGGTCGGAGGAACCACCGCGGCGGTCATCGCTGCGGGGGCCATCCTTGGCGGCCTTGATGACGTTGGGGTCGCAGAGCAGCTCCAGGACCAGCTCGTTGTTGGCGTCCATGGCCCCGACCTCCGTCAGCATCCGGTCCAGGCTGTCGATGGACTTCCAGCCGCCCTCCAGCGCCAGCTGGGGCAGGGAGTTGATCCCGCCGCCGCGGACCAGGAGCTCGCACGTCCCGGACGCCTCCTTCGGCACGGTGAGGGTGAAGCTCTTGTGCACGGGCCGTTTGCGCCAGGGGCGCAGCGTCACCCCGACGTTCAGGGTGTCGCCGGGCTGCGCGTCGGAGGAGACGTTCACGTCCTCGATGAACAGGACCCTGGGCTCCTCCGTGGCCTCGACCTCGAGGCGGAACCCGATGGGCATCCCATCCGCGAAAGGCTGGAGCAGGAAGAGATCCCATATCCTCGCGGCCTCGCGGAGCGCCGCCGCGGAGACGTCGTCCTCGGAGAAGAATACATTCTTCCGGGCCCATCCCCTGTCCACCCCCCGGCCGTCGATGCGCAGGTTCACGGTCATGGTGCCCTGCCCCCTGCGCCGCCAGATGTCGTCCATCAGGCCGGAGAAAACCCCCTGCAGCAGGCGTCCCCCCAAAAAGGCGTCCGGGACGACGCGGAAGTTCCGGACCGTCCGCAGCCCTCCCTGATCGGCGTCCGTGAAGGCCAGGGCGGCGGAGACCGATGGGGTGAAGAAATCCGTCCTGCCGCCGATGCCCGCGGCCCGGTCCTGAGTCACCGTGCCGACGAGCGAGACGGGGCTCGCGAGCTTGAACGGAAAGGCCTGGCTGGGGATCGTCTCGTGGATGCGGGCCCGGGCCGCGGGAAAGTTCACGGCCCCGCGCTCCAGGAAGGGATGCCCGAAGGCCAGGAAACGCCCGTCCCTGGCGGTCGCCGTGACGGTGCCCGTCGCGCCGACCTCGACGTCCCCCCAGACCAGGAGGGCCGCCACGGCCTCCCCGGGCGAGAGCCTGCCCGGCACGACCTCCAGGGCCTTCGAGGCGCCGGCGGGAGTGGGCTCCACGGCGACGCCCAGGACGTGGGCCAGGCGCTCCGCGGACCTCCCATCGAGCCCCGCCACCGAGAGCGGCGCGACGGAGCCCGACCCGCGCGGCGAGGGCCCCCTGCCCAATGGATGCGCGGGCCTGTCGGGACGGGAGAAGACCGCGCACATGTCCTCGATGGGCGTGACCAGCGCCAGATTGTGGTCGCTGAAGCTCCATCCGCTCCCCACGGCCCCGGCCAGCCTGCCCCCGATGTAGACCGGGGACCCGCTCATACCCTGGGCCACGCCCCCCACCCGATTGTTCGCCGACGGCAGGAGGCGGACCAGGATGGAACGGCTCACCTCCCCCTTCTGGGGGACGACGTCCACGACCTCCAGGGGCAGGCGCTCCGGGCGCGTCCCCCTGAGGACCGTGAGCAGATAGCCCCTCATCCCGGCCCTCAGCGCTCCCGCGGAGACGATCGGCTGCTCGGGGACGAAGGGGACGAGGGGCTTGGGGATTTCAACGGGCGCGGTCCGTGGGGCCTCCCCAAATGCCGGGCTCCAGGCCCACGAGCAGGCACAGGCGCAGAGCAGGACGGCGGCAAGGCGCCGTATCGAAAGACCATTCAAGCGACAACAACTCCATCCCAATTCAGATAAACGAACGACGGGGATCGCCGGCCGTGCCGGCCCCCGAACGGCTACGCGTCCCTTTCGCCCCGCGCGTGCCAGCGCAGGTAGCCCATGATGAAATCGTTCAGGTCCCCGTCCAGGACGGCCTGGACGTTGCCCTTCTCGACCCCGGTGCGGTGGTCCTTGGCCAGGGTATAGGGATGCAGCACGTAGGAACGGATCTGGCTGCCCCACGTGCTCTCCTTCTTGTCCCCGACCACGGAGGCCAGCTCGTCCTGACGCTCCTGCAGCGCCAGCTCGTAGAGCTTGCTCCTCAGCACGTGCATCGCCACCTGGCGGTTCATGTGCTGGGACCGCTCGTTCTGGCAGCTGACCACGATCCCCGTCGGAATATGGGTGATGCGGACGGCGGAGTCCGTCCGGTTGACGTACTGCCCGCCCGCGCCGCTGGCCCGGAAGGTATCCACCCGCAGGTCCTCGGGGCGCACCTCCACGTCCACGTCGTCGGGGAACTCCGGCGACACCCCCACCGACGCGAAGCTGGTGTGCCGCCGATGCGCGGAGTCGAACGGCGAGATGCGCACCAGGCGGTGCACGCCCTTCTCCGCCTTCAGAAAGCCGTAGGCGTGGTCGCCCTCCACCATCACCGTGGCGCTCTTGATCCCCGCCTCCTCGTCGGACGCGGCCTCCAGCACCGTGGCCTTCAATCCCTCGCGCTCCGCGTAGCGCAGGTACATCCTGAGCAGCATCTCCGCCCAGTCCTGGGAGTCCAGCCCTCCGGACCCGGCGTGCACCGTCAGGATAGCGTTGGACGTATCGTAGTCCTCGTCCAGCAGGATCAGGAGCTTGTGTCGCTCCAGCGCCCGACGCAGCTCCTCCGCGCGCCGCTCGAACTCCCCCTGGAGCTCGGCGTCGTCGCCCTCCCGCAGCATCTCCTCCAGGACCTCCAGGTCATCCAGCTCGGACGCGACCTTCTCCCACTCCGAGAGACGCCCGTTGACCGACGAGAGCTCCTTCAGGACGTCCTGGTTCCCCTCGCGGGACCAGAAGTCCGGGGCCGAGGTCGCCCGCTCCAGCTCATTCGCCCGTCCTCTCAGCGCAGGCAGGTCAAAGGCTGTCCTGCAGTTCCCGCTTCAGGGCCCGCAGTTCCTCCAATACCGACACGTTCGCGACAATCATATCCATTCCTCCAAAGCTGGGGCGGACCTCCGCCCGTTTAGGGATGCAAACATAATAACTCAACATCCCGTCCTGTCCAATCCCGCAGGACGGGGGATTCGACCTCGCGGCAAAAGCCCCGGACCGGAGCTTATTCCAATTCCAAATCGTTTGTAGGCAAGGCGGCTTTTGCGAACCGTAGCGATGGCGTACAAAGAAGTACGTCGGACCGAAGGTTTGCGAAGCAGCCAAGGTGAGCCTTTACTCTTCACTTGCGTCGACAACGCGGTAACGGTACCGCGTGTCGACGTAAGCGACTGACACGCCATTCAAGACCTGTCGGTCTTGAAGAGGCGGTCATCTGCTTAAACGAAGCATACGAACGATTTGGAATTGGAATCAGGGTCTCATCTTCTCCTCGATGGCCAGGAGAAGCGACCGGAACGAGGACTCGAAGGCCGAGAGCCCCTCCGAGAGCAGCGTGGAACAGACCGCGTCGAGGTCGATCCCCAGCTCCGCGAGCCGTTTTGCCAATGTCCCATCCGGGGCGGCGTCGAGCGTCCGCTCCGCGCGGCCGTGGTCCAGGAACGCGGTCAGGGTCTTGGGCGGAACGGTGTTCACCGTATCCGGACCGATCAGCGTCTCCAGATACAGCACGTCCGAGTACGCGGGGTTCTTCGTCCCCGTGCTGGCCCAGAGCGGGCGCTGGACCCGGGCCCCCCGGGCCGGGCCGGCCAGGGCATCCCACCTCGGCCCGGAGAAGATGCCGCGGAAGCGCCGGTACGTCGCCCGGATGCCTTCGATGGCCGTCCTGCCCAGAAGCGCCGTCTCTCCCCTGGCCGCCAGGAGCTTGTCCACCGCCGTGTCCACGCGGCTGACGAAGACCGACGCGACGGACGCGACCGCCAGGGGCAGGCGCTGAAGGGCCCGGGCCTCCAGGCCCCGGATGTATCCCTCCGCAACCGACGCGTACTGCGCCTCGGAGAAGATCAGCGTGGAATTGACGTTGACTCCCGCAGCGATGCAGTCCTCGAGCGCCTCGACCCCCTCGGGGGTCGCCGGGATCTTGATCATGACGTTCGGGCGGTCCAGGGCGGCGAAGAGGCGCTTCGCCTCCGAGACGGTGCTTTCCCGGTCGGACGCCAGCAGAGGGTTGACCTCCAGGCTGACGTAGCCGTCCAGCCCCCGGGTACGTTCATGGACGGGCCTGAGTATATCGGCCGCCGATCCGACCTCGCGCAGCGTCAGGACCTCGTAGATCTCCGCCGCCTCCCTGCCCTCGCGGGCCATCGCCGCGATCTCGCCGTCGTAGTCCTTCGTGTTCGCGATGGCCTGCTCGAAGATCGAGGGATTCGTCGTCACCCCGACGACGCCCTGCTCGATCCAGCGCTCCAGTCCTCCCGAGAGGATGAGGTCCCGGCTGATCGTGTCCAGCCAGACGCTCTGTCCCAACTCCGCCGCCTCGTGCAATACGGTCCTCATGGCGGTCACCGCCTCCTGTTCTCATTCCGGTTCTTTCTCGCGACTCCTCTTCCGGCCCGTCCCCGAAAGCTCGGCGGCCCCGCCGCGGTCCCAGTGAAAGCGCCCCATATCCGCCCGCCCGTCGGACGTGAAGAGGACCCCCTCGCGCTCGAGAAGGCGCCTCTGCCCGCCGGGCCCGAAGGCCTCCGTCACCGATCCGTCCGAGCGGACGACCCGATGGCAGGGCAGGCCCAGCTCCCGCGGCACGGAGGCCATCGCGCACCCCACCGCACGGGCCGCACGGGGAGAGCCGCACCACGCGGCGACCTGCCCGTAGGAGGCGATCCGCCCCCGCGGAATCCGGGCGACGAGCGCGTAGACCTTCTCCGTGAACGTCATCGGGAACCTCCAGTATAATGGAAACGGACGCTTTGCGCTTCCATTATACATTTTCACGAGAGGAAAGGACGCGGGGAAGGGGCCGCCGTCCCTTCGGGCTGCCCGTTCGTGCGATAATACGTGCGGGCACGCAGGTCTCCGGACAGTCCTCGTACTCCGGCTTTCGTACGGGGAGGGAGTCCGCCGGAGCAGCCGGCTTTCCTCGTTTTTTCGTCTGCTTCGCACGTTTCGTGTGCCCTTTCTTATTTGTGACGGAGGTGTGCGCCGTGGAGGAATCGAAGCGGGAGACTTGGGCGTGGCGGACCGGAATGTCCGCCTACCGTCTGGGGATCAACGCCTTTTTTGCGGCCGGCGGCCTGCGGTGGCTGCGCCGGAAGTACGACGTCGGACTGGACGAGCGGATGGGACGCTTCGAGGGCGTCCCTCAGGGGGGCGTGTGGGTCCACGCCGTTTCGGTCGGCGAGGTGCAGTCCGCCAGTCCCCTGATCCGGGCGATGAAGCGCGACGCGCCCTCATCCGGTGAGCCCCCTTTGCCCTGTCTGCTCTCCACCGTCACGCGGACGGGCCGGGAGATGGCCGTTCAGCTGATCGGCGGTGCGGCGGACAGGATGGTCTACAGTCCCTGGGACGTCCCCAGGTTCGTTCGTTCGGCCCTCGACGCCGCACGCCCCAAAGCCTACGTCGCGATGGAGACGGAGCGCTGGCCCGAGATGCTCTCCGAGCTGAAGGCACGGGGCGTCCCCGCGTTCCTGGCAAACGGCAGGCTCTCGGAGAAGAGCTTCCGGAAGCTCAGGAGGCAGGCCCCGTTCTGGCGCGGCGTCCTCTCCTGCTTCGAGCGCATCCTCGTGCGCTTCGACGAGGACCGCGAGCACTTCCTGGCCCTGGGCGTCCCCGCGGAGAGGATCGTCGTGACGGGCGACTGCAAGGTGGATGCCCTGATGAGCCGGAGGTCCGAGGCCGACGCGTCCCGCTGGACGCACCTGCGGCGGGGGGACGCGCCCCTGTTCGTGGCCGGCAGTACGCACAAGGGCGAGGACGACATCGTGATCGCCGCCTTCCGCAGGCTCCGGAGCAGCCATCCCGGCGCCCGTCTGGTGATCGTGCCGCGCCACCCCGAGCGAGCCCTGTTCGCCGTCGCCGCGGCACTGCCCTATCCGGAGCTCCGCGCGGACCTGCTATCCCGGCTCCCCGACGACTGGGACGTCGCCGTGGCCGACCGCATCGGACTGCTCTTCGACCTCTACGCAGCGGCCGACGCGGCGTTCGTCGGGGGCAGCCTCGTGCACAAGGGCGGCCAGAACCCTTTGGAGCCCGCGCTGCTGGAGGTTCCCACGGCACACGGACCGGACATGGCCGACTTTCCGGACACGGAGCGCATGGACCGCATGGGGGCCGCGCGGTGCGTCGGGAGCGCCCACGAGCTCGCCGCCGTCTGGGAACGCGCCTTGGCTCCGGCCGAGAGGGAGCGCGTCCGCAGGGCCTGCCGGGAGTTCTTCGAGACGCTCGGGGGCGCGGCGGAGCGGACGTGGTCCGTGATTAAACCCTACGTAAAGTGATCCCACAGTTTTGGAGGCACAGCGATTCATGAGGACAGACACGTTGTTCGGCGCTCCCCTGATCGAGACGTTCCGCGCGTCGCTGGACGAGCGCTCGCGCGCCGCCCTGGCCGCGGCGGCCCGGCGTATCGTCGAGGTCAAGGAGCGGGGGGGCAGGGTGATGGTCGTCACCGGGAGCGGCCCCAACATCCACGAGGGGGTCACGACCCTCATTGCGGAGCTGATCCGCGTCGGGCTGGTCGATGCCGTCTCCACGAGCTCCGCCGTCGTCTCCCACGAGATGGGCGGCGCGCTCGACCGGGTGTGGCGCGTGGACGCCGCGGCCCTCGGGATGGACCTGGAGAAGATGCCGCGGGGCGACCTGTTCGAGTTCACGCGGATGGGGGACGCGGAGTGGGCGGCCCTGAGGCGGGAGATGCCCCTGGACGACGAGCTCCTGGAGCGGGGATTGAGGCTTCCCGTGCAGGGCGAGATCGTCAAGGCGGCCGGGAATATGGCCTATCCGATGGGGCTGAGGGGCGAGCGCCTGGCGGGCGAGATCCTGACCCTGGCCCAGCTTTACGGCCTTCCCTTCGAGGCCGTGGCCGGCTGGGGCTGCGACCCCCGCACCATGCTGGGCGCGGCGGACGCGCGCGGCGTCCCCGTGCTGGTGACGATCCCGCAGCTCGTCGGCGGGGGCGCCATCGGGATGGCCATCGGCGACAGCATCCCCGTCTCCGCGCGCTCCATGCGCCTGGCCCGGATGCTCGCGGACTGCGACGTCATCATCGAGTCCGCCGTCGCCCTGACGCAGGAGATCCACGACGGCCCCTTCGAGTGCTATACGGGCCACGGCATCTGGGCCTCCTGGGCCCGGCAGTTCACCTACAGCCTCCGGGACAAGACGCTGGTGCGCATCGATCTGGACGAAAACCTCAGGCGCGCCGTCGAGCTGAACGACACCGTCCAGAACGCCATCGACAAGGGGCTGCCCAAGACGAAGGTGGCGCGCATCCCCTTCCGCATGGAGATGTCCGCCTTCGCCCGCCACGAGGGCAGTGTCCCGGTCATCGGCGACATCGGCAGGGTCTGGCCCGTCCTGGCCCACGACGTGGCGGCGGCCCTGGGCGTGGAGCTGGAGTTCCTCTCCGCCTCCCAGGACACGCCGGAGGGCGCGGCGATGCGCACGTGGATCGTCGATGCCGTCCGGCCGCTCGACCGGGACCGGATGCTGGAACGCGCCCGGTCGTGGCGCTGACCCCCGTGCCGGAGAGAGAAAAAGGAGGCCCGCCATGAGCAGGGGCGGCGACAGGACCAACGCGATGCGCATTCTGGACGCCAGGGGCGCGGCCTACGAGGCCCTCTCCTTCCCCGCCTCCGAGGCCGTGAGCGCGCTCGAGGCAGCGCACCTGCTCGGACTGGAGCCCGAGGGGCTCTTCAAGACCCTCGTCACGGTCGGCAGGACGCGGAACCACTACGTCTTCGTCGTGCCCGCGACGGGCGCTCTGGACCTGAGGAAGGCCGCCCGGGCCGTCGGGGAGAAGTCCGTCGAGATGGTGCACTCCAGGGAGCTCCTGCCGCTGACGGGCTACGTGCACGGCGGATGCTCCCCCGTCGGGATGAGGAAGGCCTTCCCCACCGTCATCGACGCCTCCGCGGAGCGGCTCGGCACGATCGTCGTCAGTGCGGGCCGAATCGGCCACCAGCTCAGGATACCCCTGGAGGAGCTGCGCAAGGCCCTGGAGTTCACCCTGGCGGACCTGATTTCGGTATAATATCTGGGCATATAGGAGAGGGGTGTCTCCGGACGGTCGGGCGGCCGTCCGGAGGGTTTATTTTGATTTTTCGTGTCCGCCCGGCTTACCGGCCGAGGGCGGCCGTCTTTCGAAGGGGAGAGGATCCAGAAGATGCAGTACCGAAGCGGGCAAGAGATACGTGAAGCTTTCATCAGGTTCTGGCAGGAGAAGGGCAGCCACCACTACCCCAGCTTCCCGCTCCTGCCCGACGATCCCTCCCTGCTCTTCACCATCGCGGGCATGGTGCCCTTCAAGGCTTATTACCTCGGCATCCGCACCCCGGAGCATCCCCACGCCGTGACCTGCCAGAAGTGCGTGCGCACCAACGACATCGAGAACGTCGGCCGCACCGCCCGCCACCACACATTCTTCGAGATGCTGGGCAACTTCGCCTGGGGCGCCTACTTCAAGAAGGAGGCCATCACCTGGGCCTGGGAGTTCCTGACGGAACGCATCGGCCTCGACCCCAACCGCCTCTACGCCAGCATCTACGAGGAGGACGAGGAGGCCCGAAGCGTCTGGAACGGGGACGTGGGGCTCTCCGAGGACCGAATCCTCCGCTTCGGACAGAAGGACAACTACTGGTTCATGGGCGACACCGGGCCCTGCGGCCCCTGCTCGGAGATCTACTACGACCGCGGGGAGCGCTACGGCTGCGGCTCCCCGACCTGCGGAGTGGGCTGCGACTGCGACCGCTACATGGAGATCTGGAACCTGGTCTTCACGCAGTTCGACCTCCAGAAGGACGGTTCGCTCCTTCCCCTGCCCCACAGGAACATCGACACGGGCATGGGGCTGGAGCGCCTGACCTCCATCGTCCAGGACGTCGATACGGACTACGAGACGAACCTCTTCATGCCCCTGATCAACCACACCTGCAGGAAGGCGGGGATCCACTACGGCGACGGGGGACGGTCCGACATGGCCGTGCGCGTCATCGCGGACCACGTCCGGTCCGTGGCCTTCATGCTGGCCGACGGCGTGCTTCCCGCCAACGACGGGCCGGGCTACGTGCTGCGCCGCCTGCTGCGCCGGGCCGTGCGTTACGGACGGCTCCTGGGGTTCGAGGGCACGTTCCTCCGCGAGTACATGCCCATCCTGCTCGGGATCATGAGCGACCCCTATCGCGAACTGCTCGATCAGCGCCTCACCATCGAGCGGATCATCGAGGTGGAGGAGGACCGCTTTCAAAAGACCCTCCAGCAGGGGACGGAGCTCCTCGAGGCAGAGGCCGGCCGTCTGAAGTCCGAGGGAAGGAAGCAGATCCCCGGGGACGTCGTCTTCACCCTCTACGACACCTACGGCTTTCCCCCCGAGCTGACGCTGGAGATGGCGGAGGAGGAGGGGCTCACCGTCGACCACGAGGGCTTCGGCCGGGCCATGGAGGAACAGAGGGCCCGCGCCCGCGCGTCCAGCAAACAGAAACGGAGTTCCCTGGCCGGCGACGTCTACACGGAGGTCGAGAACGAGAAGGGCGGGACGGCCTTCGTCGGTTACGAGGTCTGCGCCGGCACCGGACGGGTGCTCGCACTGCTGACCGGAGAGGGGCGTGTCGACCACGTGGCGGGCCCCGCGGAGTTCGAGGTCGTCCTCGACAGCACCCCGTTTTACGCGGAGCGCGGCGGCGAGGTGGGGGACACGGGCAGGATGCTCTCGGGCGGCTCCGTCCTGGAGGTGCTGGACACCGTGCCGCATGCCGGGCTGATCGTCCACAGGGTGCGGATGGACCAGGGGACGTTGTCGGTCGGGGACGAGGTCGGTACGGAGGTGGACGACGCGCGCCGCGGGGCGATCCGCCGCAACCATACGGCCACGCACCTGCTGCACGAGGCCCTGGGCCGCGTGCTGGGCGGCCACGTCCGCCAGGCGGGGTCCCTGGTGACGGACCGCATCCTGCGCTTCGACTTCACGCACCACGAGCCCATGACCGAGGAGCAGATCGCCGAGGTGGAACGGCTGGTCAACGGGCAGGTCCTGGCGAACGTGCCGCTCACCATCCAGGAGTGCGGGCGCGAGCAGGCGCGGGAGCTGGGCGCCAAGGCCCTGTTCGACGAGAAGTACGGCGAGGTCGTGCGCGTGGTCTCCGTCCCCGGCTTCTCGGTCGAGCTCTGCGGCGGGCTCCACGTCAAGGCCACGGGCGACATCGGCTGCTTCAAGATCCTGCGGGAGGAGAGCGTCGGCTCGGGCACGCGGCGCATCATCGCGACGACGGGCATGAACGTCCTGGACATCCTTCAGCACCTCTTCGGGTTGCGCACGCACCTCACGGCGCTCCTGGCCACCGACGAGGAGGGGCTTGCGGTCAAGGCCCAGGGGCTGGTCGACGAGCTGCACCGTCTGCAGCGCCGCTTGCAGGAGGCCCAGCTCCGCGACCTGACGAAGAACATCGAGAGTTTCTTCGACCGGCGGGACATCGATGGGGTCCTGCTCCAGACGGGCAAGTTCTCGAGCGTCGCGCCGGACATGTTGCGCGAGATCGGGGACCGGGCCAAGGAAAAGGCCGGACAGCCGACCGTGGTGGTTCTGGTCGACGTCGGCGAGGACGAGAGCTGCAAGATCGTCGTCATGGCCGACGACGACGCCGTCCGGCGCGGCGCTCACGCCGGCAACCTGGTGAAGGAGGCGTCCGCGCTTCTCGGAGGCCGAGGCGGCGGCAGGCCCAACACTGCCCAGGGCGGAGGACGGGACACCGCGAAGCTGGCCGAGGCGCTGGCCCAGGTCGAGGCCCTGCTTCGGACCCAGCTCAAGCCGCAATGAATGGGCCCGGGGACGAAACCCTCCCGAAAGGGCGCGTTCTGGCCCTCGATGTCGGCTCCGTCCGCATCGGCGCGGCCGTGACGGATCCCCTGCGCGTCATCGCGCAGGGGATCGCCGTATGGCCGGTCAACGACGGCAGGGAGGGGTGGCGCAAGAAGTTCGAGGCGTGCCTCGCGGAGTACGATCCCGTCCTGATCCTCATCGGAATGCCGATCCGGACGAGCGGGAACGCAGGCCCCGAGGGGGAGCGCATCGCCGCACTCGTCGCCAGCCTCCGGGAGTCCTACCCGGACCGGACCTTCGAGACGTGGGACGAGCGGTACACCACGGTCATCGCCCAGCGGGCGCTGCTGGAGGGCGACGTCTCGCGCAGGGAACGCAGGGGCAAGGTGGACAAGGTGGCCGCGGCGCTGATCCTGCAGAGCTGGCTGGAGCGCCGGAGACCGTGACTCCGTTTTCGGCTCACTCCGGTTTGGGGTCCCGGAAGAGCAGCCTGTTGATCACGTCCTGAAGGACCGCCCCCTCGTAGAGGATCGCGTGGACCCCCTCGGAGATGGGCAGCTCGATGCCCGCCCTTCGGGCGTAGGCCACCAGGGCCCTCGTCGTATGGGCCCCCTCGACCACCTGCCCGATCTCCGCCGCCGCCGCCTCGGGCGAGGCCCCGCGCCCGATCGCGGCCCCAAAGCGGAAGTTGCGGGAGTGCTGACTGTAGCAGGTCGCCATCAGGTCCCCCACCCCGGCGAGCCCCGCCAGGGTCAGGGGAGAGGCGCCCATGGCCGTCCCCAGCCGCATGATCTCGGCAAGGCCGCGCGTGGCCAGCGCAGCCTTGGCGTTGTCCCCCGCGGAGAGCGAGTGGGCGATGCCGACGGCGATGGCGATGATGTTCTTGACCGCCCCTCCCAGCTCCGCCCCCGTCACGTCCCCGCTCGTATAGACGCGGAACCGGGGGGAGTTCAGCTCCGCCTGCCAGCCCAGGGCCTCCGACGGATCGGCGGAGGCCACGATGACCGCCGTGGGCAGCTCTCGGACGACCTCCTCGGCATGGCTCGGGCCGGAGAGCGCGCTGTACGGCCGGCCCGGCAGCACCTCCTCGAAGATCGCACGGGGCGTGAGCCCCGTGGCGATCTCAATCCCCTTGGCCAGGCTCAGGAAGCTGTGCCCCTCCGTGGAGAGGGGGGCCAGCCTTTCCAGAAAGCCCCTCAGACTCTGGGTCGGAAGGGCCAGAACTGTGCGGTCCGCGGACCCGAGGGCCTCCTCCAGGTCCGACGTGGCCCTCAGGGAATCGACCAGAGGGCAGTCCTTCAGGTAGCGTGGGTTGCGGCGGTGTTCGTTGATATAACGGGCCTGGTCGTCGGTACGGCACCAGAGGACGACCCCGTGCCCCTTTCGGGCAGCGTGGTTCGCCACGGCCGTACCGAAACTGCCGGCCCCCAAAACGGCAAGACTCATGGGACGGACGCTCCTTCCCTTCTGCAAATCGACTTTCTGCGAATCAACTTTTCTGCGAATCGGTCTCCCTGCGAATCAGCAGGGTAATGCCCTCGAGGGCAAGGACGGTCCCGACCTCCCCGACCGCCATGGAATCGGCCTTCGTTCGGGCGCGCCAGAGTTCCCCGCGGCATCGGACCATCCCCCCCGAGGAGGAGAGGGGCTCGACGACCGTCGCGTCCAGCCCGATCAGCCCCTGCCGCCCCGTGGAAACCTTCCTCCGGAGGCTGCGGGCGATCAGGAACGCGAACAGCGCAAAGCAGGCCCCCAGGGCGGCCGTCATCCCGACGATCAGGGAGGCGGAGACGCGCAGCAGCTCGCCGCCCGGGGCGCGGAACAGGAAGACACCTCCGGCGGCGATCACCGCAACTCCGAGCAGGCTCAGGATCCCCATCCCCCCCACCAGGAGGTCGAGCCCCATGACAATGACGCCCGCCCCGATCAGGGCCATCCCGGCCCAGTTGAAGGGCAGCATCCTCAGGCCGATCCCACCGAGCAGCAACATGACGGCCCCCGTCGTCCCCAGGGCGAAGCCGCCGGGGGTGACGATCTCGTAGAAGAGCGCCAACAGCCCTCCCATCAGGAGGAAGTAGGCGATATCGGGGCTCGACAGGAACTGAATCAGCCTTTCCTGCCAGGTCATCTCCACGAGATCGACCGCCGCGTCGGGCTCCGCCTCAATGCGGACCGGGCCCGAGTCGATGGTCACGGTTCGCCCCGCGGCGGCCTCGAGCAGGGTCCTCAGGTCGTCCGCCACGAGGTCGATGGCCCCCTCCGCCAAGGCCTCATGGGCCGTCAGGGACAGGCTGTCCTCGATCATCCGCTGCGCGGCGCTCTGATTCCTCCCGCGCAGCTGGGTAAGGGAGCGCATCCGGGCTCCGAGGTCGTTCACGACCTTTTTCTTCATGTCGTCGTCCGGCAGGTCCCTGCCCGACGCGACGACGGGATGGGCCGCCCCGACGTTCGTGCCCGAGGCCATGGCCGCCACATGAGCCGCCTGCATGATGAACGCCCCCGCCGAAGCCGCCCGCCCGCCGGGCGGAACCCACACGGCGACCGGGACGCGGGACGCTAGGATCGTCTGGACGATGCCGTGCGTCGCCCCCAGCAGGCCCCCCGGCGTATCCAGCTCGAACACCACGAGGCCCGCCCGCTCCTCCTCCGCCCGGCGGACCACCCGCTCGACGAACTGCTCCATCTGCACGCCCACCGACCCCGACAAGGGGGCCAGGACGACCCTGCCCGCCGCCAGCCCCGAACCGGCCAGGCAGCACAGGAGGGCCAGGGCCAGCACGGAAGCCCACACGAAACGAAACGGCGACGCCGACACCGGGCCCCTCCCCCCCGGCCCCTTCTCCTCCGGAACGCGGCAAAACGGCCTTGAAGTTCTCATGGACAGCCTCCTGACCTCGGTTCTTTATCGATCATCCGATCATCCCGAAAATCAAATTACATGGGGCTGTGCCCCATACCCCCGCGCCGCCATACGAAACAGCGGCGGCCCCGGCAAATTTCCTCCCCCAAACAGGCAAGCTGGGGTACCACCGGGGGCTTCCTGAATCAGATCGACGTTTCCTTTTCCCTTACGGAGAACCCCAGGGCCAGAGCCTCGTCCAGGTGCGAGACCGGGACGATCTCCAGCCCTCCCGCACGCTCGGCACGCTCGCGCGAGCTGACGACGGCGCAGGAGAACCCCAGCCGTGCGGCCTCCCGAAGCCGGACCCCCAGGCGCGTCACGGGGCGCACCTCCCCCGCCAGCCCCACCTCGCCCAGCCAGCAGGACCCCGTCCGGAGCGGCGCGTCCCTCAGGGCCGAGGCCAGGGCGGCGCAGGCCGCCAGGTCCGCCGAGGGGTCCTGGATGGAAAGCCCGCCGGCCACGTTCATGTAGAGGTCGTGCCCGCTGCAGGGCAGCCCGCAGCGCTTCTCCACGACGGCCGTCAGAAGCTGGAAGCGGTTCAGCTCGATGCCACGCGCCGTGCGCCGCGGATAGGGAAACACCGTGGGGCCCGCCAGGGTCTGGAGCTCGGCGGCCAGGGGGGTCGTCCCCTCCAGCGCGATGGTCATGGCGACGCCGGAGACCGCCGTATCCGAGCGGTTCCAATAGAGTCCGCTCTTGTCCTCTATGGCCGTCAGGCCGTCCTCCCGCATCTCGAAGACGCCCAGCTCGTCCGTGCTGCCGTAGCGGTTCTTGGCCGCGCGCAGCATCCGGTAGGACGAGTACCCCTCCCCGGAGAAGATCAGCACCGTGTCCACCATGTGCTCCAGCAGCATGGGCCCCGCCAGCCGGCCGTCCTTGGTGATGTGCCCCACGAGCACCGCCGGCACGCGGTCCGCCCGGGCGGCGTCCACCAGCCTCTGGGCGACGGCCCGCACCTGATTGGGCGTCCCGGGCCACCCCGCCTCCCCCTCGGCCCTCATGGCCTGGACGCTGTCCAGCACGACGAAGGAGGCGTCCTTCATATTCCGAAGCGCTCCCTCCAGCTCGTTGCCGCAGCAGAGCAACAGCCGATCCGAGGCCACTCCGAGCCGGGCGGCGCGGAGGGCCACCTGAGCCTCGGATTCCTCGCCCGAGATATAGAGCACGGAGGCCCCGGACTCCGCGACCCGCCCCGCGGCCTGGAGCAGCAGCGTCGACTTGCCGATGCCCGGCTGGCCGCCGAGCAGGACGACTCCCCCGGGGACCAGTCCGCCGCCCAGCACCCGGTCCAGCTCCCCGATACCCGTCGAGAGGCGCTGCGGAGGACGGACGTCGACGGCGCTCACCACCCGTGCAGCGGCGCCCCTCGGCCGAGCGGCGGGCCCCGCCTCGGCATCCAGGGTCCCCCACGCCCCGCAGGACGGGCAGCGCCCCGTCCGCGTGGTCGTCATATGGCCGCAGTCGGCGCACACGTAACGAACCGGTTCGTCCCTTCTCACGAAAAATACCTCCAACCAACGCCCCCATATAAAGCCCCATCGGCGGAACGAAGCCGAGGGGGACAAATCATAAGGAAATTTCTGTTCTCCAAGGCTCATTATACCTCCCCTCTTTCGGCGTGAGGATGGGATATAATTGGGAAAGATTCTCTTGCACCCCGCCGGCAGGGCGCTATCCTTACGACAAAGTTCGGGGGGGTTCCACAAAGTGAACAAGAATACTCTGGGCGTCCTCTGCGCCGCATCCACGGGCCTCCTGTGGGCCTTGAGCAGCCCGGCCTCGAAACTCCTGGGGGAGAGCGGCGCGGACATGCTTACCGTGGTCTTCTTCCGCTGTCTCCTCACCCCGCTGCCGCTGGGGATCTGGATCCGCCTCTGCGCCCCCTCTCACTTCCGCGTGGGACGAAGGGACCTGGCCGTCCTGTTCCTGATCTCGCCCCTGGCGCCCCTGTGCTCCTACCTGGGTTTTATGCTTTCGGTCGTCTACCTTCCCGTCGCCACAGCGCTGGTCATCCACTACACCACCCCCATCGCCACGGCCATGGGGTCCTCGCTGATGACGGGCGAGAAACCCAGCGTCTACGACCTGTGCGGCGCCTTCATCGTCACGATCGGCGTCGCATGCTCCGTGATGCGCCCCGACTGGACCCTGGACGGCGCGCTCTCCATCCCCGGGATGATCTGGGGCGCGCTGGGCGTCCTCGGCATCGCCTTCCAGACCCTGTGGGGCCGGGCCTCGGTGACGAAGGGGGGCCCCACGGGGATCGGGATCTTCTTCTATACGCACATCTTCGGAGCCGTGTGGATAGTGCCCATCAAAACCCTGACCTCGGGCTGGGCCGATGTCCCGGCGCTGACGGGGACGCAGGTTTCCCTGATCGCCGTCACCATAATCTTCGCCTCCCTCTTGGGGTACAGCACGTTCTACGCCGCGCTCCGCCATATTCCCGCCCCAACGGTCTCGCTCCTGACGTCCGGGGAGATCCCCGCCGCGGTCGTCATGACCTCCCTGGCAACCGATTCCTGGCCGACCTTTCCCGCGGTCGTCGGCTGCGTCCTCATCCTCTTCGCCATCGCTTTGTCCTCGTGGGGGGCGAGGAGAAAGGCGCCGCCTGAGGCCGACGCACGCTAGGCGGCGTGCCCCTGAACGGGCCCGATCCATCGACCGCGTGCCCTTGGGACGCCCCACGCAGTCGTCCCTTGTCAAAACCCCGCGTCCATGGTAGAATCCCCTCCACAATCGAATACCGTTTATCAAGAGCATGGGGAGAGAGTCAGCTCGAAGATCCTGCGCCAACCTGTCCAGACTTTCCCGGTCAAGGTGGTCCCGCTGACAGCGATAAGTGGAGGATCGCCGCTTTATGCGATAGACCGCCTTGTTCGCAGGGCGGTTTTTTTCATCGATTTTTTCGGAAGGGACGAACGACCATCATGAAGGACTTTTTCCGGCTGCCGGCTCCCAGCTACACGTTCGAGATTTTCCCCCCCAAGGGTTCGACCGACCTGGCGGGGACCTACGCCACGGTGGATGCCCTGGCCAGCCTGACCCCCGACCTGATCAGCGTCACCTACGGCGCGGGCGGAACCAGCCGAGACAACACGCTGGACATCGCCTCGACCATCCAGAACCGGTACGACATCTGCGGGCTGGCCCATCTGACCTGCGTCGGGAGCACGAAGGAGAACATCGCCGGCATTCTGGACGAGCTTCAGGCGAACCACGTCGGCAACATCCTGGCCTTGAGGGGCGACCTGAAGGAGCCCTCCGAGCTCGGGGAGTTCCGGCACGCCTCGGATCTGATCGCCTTCATCCGGAAACGCAGGGGTTTCCGCATCTTCGCCGCCTGCTACCCGGAGAAGCACCTGGAGGCTCCAAGCCTCGAGGAGGACCTGAGCCGCCTGAAGGAGAAGTCGGACCTGGGCGTGGACGCCCTGATCAGTCAGCTCTTTTTCGACAACGACGTTTTTTGCCGCTTCCGGGACCGGGCCCGCGCCCTCGGCGTGACGGTCCCCATTATCGCGGGCATCATGCCGATCACGTCGGCCGCGCAGATCGACAAGATGGTCACGATGTGCGGCGCGACGGTGCCGGACCGCGTCCGTCGCTTCGTCGACGCCTACGGGCACAACAGCCGGGCGATCAGGGAAGCGGGCATCGCCTACGCGACGGAGCAGATCGTTGACCTCCTGGCCCGGGGCGTCGACGGAATCCACCTTTACACCATGAACCAGGCGGACGTCATCCGGCACATCGACGAGAACATCCGTGGGATACTTTACTCCATGAGGGTGAAAAAGGACTGACCGCGGCGATGCAGGCGACCCCGACCATGGTGGACGACGCCCTGCGCTTCATGGGCGTCCCCAAAGAGGCCCGGAGCGGCGAAATGGCCGAGAGGGCCTACCGGACCTTCGAGCTGCTGGAGGGTTTCATCAGGCCCCGTCGCGTCTGGGGGCGTTTTTCCGTCCTGGCCGACGATCGGGGCATCCGGCTGGACGAGGCGGTTCGGATCGAGAGCGGGAGCCTGGCGCGGCTGATGGCCCATTCCCGGGAGTGCTGGGTCATGGCCGTGACCCTGGGGCCCGAGGTGGACCGCAGGATCCTGCTGGCTCAGAAACAGGACATGCTGGACGGGATGGCCCTGGACGCCTGTGCCTCGGTGCGCGCCGACGCCCTCTGCGACGAGGTCGAGGGGGAGATCTTTCGGGAGCTCCGCGAGGGGGAACACCCGACGATGCGATTCAGCCCCGGCTACGGCGACGCACCCCTGACCGCATCCGCGGACCTCATCGCGCTCCTGGACGCGACGCGGCGCATCGGCCTGGCCATGACGCGCTCGTACATGATGACCCCGATAAAATCCGTCACCGCGCTTATCGGGATCTCGGACCGGAACGAGGACCGCACCCGGGACTGCTCCCGCTGTTCGGCCGGGCCGGACTGTCCGTATCGAAAGAGAGGGGAAAGCTGTGGAGGATAGAAGGAGAAAGAGGCTTGGACAGGACGTCCTGTTCTTCGACGGGGGCATGGGGACGATGCTTCAGGCGCGCGGGCTCCGGCTTCGGGAGCTGCCCGAGGTCCTGAACCTCACCCATCCGGACCTGATCGGCTCCATCCACAGGGACTACCTGGAGGCCGGGGCCGATTTCGTCACGACCAATACGTTTGGGGCCAACCGCTGGAAGCTGGAGGGCTCCGGACACACCGTCGCGGAGGCGGTATCCGCCGCCGTGCGGGTCGCCCGTTCCGCAGCGGACTCTTTCGGGGCCCGGGTGGCCCTGGACATCGGGCCCAGCGGCAAGGTGTTGGCTCCCCTGGGGGATGCCGCGTTCGAGGACATCTACGAGGCGGTCGCCGAACAGGTCAGGGCCGGCGCCGAGGGCTGTGACGCCGTGCTTCTGGAGACCTTCACCGACCTCTACGAGCTCAAGGCGTCGCTCCTGGCCGTGAAGGACCACTGCACCCTGCCCGTGTTCGCGACCATGAGCTTCGAGGAGGGAGGGCGCACCTTCTTCGGCGCGGGGATCGATTCCATGGTGATGACGCTCGAGGGGCTGGGAGTCGCGGCCCTCGGGGTCAACTGCTCGCTCGGGCCCGTGCAGCTGGAGCCCATCGTCGAGGCGATCTGCGCCCGCTCCCACATTCCCGTGATGGTCCAGCCTAACGCGGGCCTGCCGGTGATGCGGGGCGGCGTCTCCTCCTACGACGTGACGCCCGACC
>NZ_CAUUGJ010000022.1:0-25539 GCF_963544685.1 uncultured Fretibacterium sp.
TCCCGGAGCCCTCCGGTTCGGCGACGACGATATCCTCGAGCTGAGGGGGCTCCGCCGGCCCGGAGGGATACAGAGCCTCCTGCTGCGGCTGAGCTTGATCCAGGGGCCGGTCGTCATGGGCTTGAGGTTGAGGTTGGGCCTGCGGCTGGGGCTCGGACGGGATCTGAGCCCTGGGCGTCTCGGGAGCGGGCATGCCCATGAAGTGATTCAGGCCCCAGGCGATCCCGAAGATCATCAGGCTGATGGTCAGAAAGGCGCGCAGCGCGGGATGCATGCGGCGGGACAGCACCCAGCGTCCATGCCCCCTCTCCACCCACACCGGGGTCAGGGTAAACAATTCCACCAAAAAGTTCAGGATCACCTTCATCGCCGTCGTCTCGCCGCCCCCTCGCTCCTGAGGTCTCGTTTCAGGATACTCCATTTTACTACAGCTTGTCCCCCTTCACACCATCCGCCGTTCGTCATCCCCGTCATCTTCGGCGTCCTCGGCGTCCCGGCGGCGCGCCAGCAGCCTCTCAACATCCGACAGGGCGGAGCGCTCCCCGAAGATCAGCAGGGCGTCCTCGGCCTCCAGACGGGTCCCCCCCTTGGGGATGAGAAAACGGGTTCCGCGATGAACCAGCAGGATGGTCACCCCATCGGGAAAATTCAGCTCGCTCACGGTGCGCCCGACCACGCGGGAGTCGGGAAGGAGGTTGACCTCCCGGGTTTCCTCGCCCCCGCTTCCGGGCGTCCGGTCGAAGGAGAGGGGGTAGGCGGGGGAGATCCGTATCCAGGTGTCCAGCTTCAGGAGCCGGGCTGCGGCCGCCAGCGTCTTTCCCTGGAGGAGGACGGACGTCAGGACGACGAAGAAGATCAGGTTGAAGAAGTAGCGGGCGTGGGGGTGCCCCTCCGTCAGCGGATAGGTCGCCAGGATGATGGGGACCGCGCCGCGCAGGCCCGTCCAGCTGATGAACAGGCGCTCGCGCAGGGAGAAGTCGCTTCGTATCGAGCAGATGAAGACGGAGAGCGGACGCGCCACGAACATCAGAAGCGCGGAGACCAGGAGCCCGATCCCCACGACGGAGCCGTTGATCAGCTCTCCGGAGTTCACCAGGAGCCCCAGGACGAGGAACATCGCGATCTGCATCAGCCACGCCAGGGCGTCGTGAAAGCGCTCCAGGCTGTACTTGTAGAGGAAGTCCCCGTTGCTCATGACGATGCCGCAGATGTACACGGCCAGATAGCCGTTGCCCCGGATGTTCTGCGCCAGGCCGAAGGTGGCGAGCACGATGCTGATGCCCCAGACGGGGTAGAGCGCCTCGTTCGACACCCGCAGACGCTGAATCAGGAAACAGGCCAGGCGCCCCATCAGGACCCCTATGACGCCTCCGACGACCATCTGCACCAGGAAGAGGAGCAGCATGTCGCCGAAGGGGGCGCCGGGAGCGTCGATCCATCGCAGCGCGGCGAGCGTCAGGAACACGGCCATGGGGTCGTTGCTTCCGGACTCGAACTCCAGCAGCGGCTTCAGCGACCCCTTGAGCCCCAGCCTCTGCGTCCTCAGAATCGAGAAGACGGCGGCGGCGTCCGTGGAGGAGACGATGGCCCCCAGCAGGAAGCCGTCCGCGAAGGAGAACCCGGGGATCATCGAGATCAGGACCGCCATGGCGGCGGCCGTGATCATGACCCCTGCGGTGGAGAACAGCACGCCCCTCGCGACGATGGGCCGGATGTCCTGCCAGCGGGTCGCGAAGCCGCCCGAGAAGAGGATGAAGGCCAGCGCCACGGTTCCGATCAGGTTCGTGAGCGAGGCGTCGTCGAACGGAAGCCCGCCGGGCCCGTCCACCCCCGCGAGCATCCCGATCCCCAGAAAGAGGATGAGCGCGGGAATCCGGGTCCGCTCCGAGACCGTTCCGGCGATGAGGCTGAGGAAAAACAGCAGTCCCGCAACCAGAAAGGGGTCCAGATGCTGCAGCATGGCGTTACATTCCTTTCAACAGTTAATGGCGATGAACAGACAATAGCGATGCACACGACTTTCCCGGCAATACCCCAGGGCTTCGCCCTGAACCCACCAAAGGGACCAGTCCCTTTGGAATCCCAAAATGTCTAAGGCTTCAAGGGAGAGGAAGCCCCGTCGAGGCTGCCTGGCAAAGCCTCATTTGAGGCTGACGGACAGAGCCTCGTTGAGGCTGCCCATGCGGTATCCCTTGAGGTCCAGCGTCACGTAGCGGAATCCCGCGCCCTGAAGGGCGTCGTGGATCGAATCGGCGGCCTCCAGAAGAAGGGGCAGCTCCTTCCGCCCCGCCTCGATGCGTGCCAGGTCCCCATGGGATCGGACCCGAAACTGCGCATTCGGCGGCAGGATCCCGGCCAGGAAGCGTTCCGCGGCCTCGACCCGCGCAAGCCCCTCCCGCGTCACGGGCTCCCCGTAGGGGATGCGGGAGGCCAAGCAGGCCCTGGCCGGCTTGTTCCACGTGAAGAGCCCCCGTTCCCGGGAGAGGGTGCGGATCTCGGCCTTGGTCAGCCCCGCCTCCAGCAGGGGACTGCGGACGCCGTCCAGCTCGGCAAGCGCCCTCATCCCGGGACGGTAGTCGCGGCTGTCGTCCGCGTTCGACCCGTCCAGAAGCCACGGGAAGCCGCGCTCCCGCGCCCATTCGGCCATACGGAGGAACCGCATCCGTTTGCAGATGTAGCAGCGGTCCGACGGATTGACGGCGAAAGCGGGGTCCGAGAGCTCGTCCATCTCGACCACAAAGTGATTCAGCTTCAGCCCGCGGGCGAGCCGAAGGGCGTCCTCCCGCTCGTCCGCGGGCAGCAGAGGGGAGACGATGGTGACGGCCGCACTCTCCCCGCCGAGCACGTCATGGGCCTCGGCGGCCAGCAGGGCGCTGTCGACGCCGCCCGAGAAGGCGACGGCCGCGCGGCCGATCCCCCTCAGCAGCTCATGGAGCCTCTCCAGCTTTTTTCCCGCCCCTTCTCCGTCTGCAGCCCCGATCATGGCAATGTCCTCCAGGCCCTCCGCCTCGAAATCATCTTGTGGGGCATTATATCGCTTGCGGCATCCGAGCGGAAGAGCGGCCCGGAAAGGCGTGCCGTTTCTCCGGGACCGCCGGGACGAGGAGGGTGGGAAGGGTGGAGAGCGACATTCCGGACAAGACGCCGACGGACGGAAAAAGCGGCCCCGTGAAAACTCACAGGCCCGCCCCAGAACACCCCGCGCTCCGGGTTGGAGCGGTTATCGACCATGTCGGTCGATAACCGCTCTTGCTGTGCCTTCACCGATCAAATCCTGTTTTTATCCCCCCACTCGCACATTCCGTCCAGAATGGGAATGAGCGACTTTCCCCTTTCCGTCAAGCTGTACTCGACCTTCGGCGGTATCTGCGGATATTCTTTTCTATGCACAAGCCGATCGGCCTCGAGTTCCTTCAATGTGGAGCTCAGCGTTTTGTAAGAGATTCCGCCAATGTATTTTTTCATCTCATTGAAGCGAACCACGCCAAACGACATCAAGGTGTAGAGGATCGTCATTTTGTATTTTCCGTTGATTAACGACAACGTATAACTGAATCCCGTGGAACTCAGACATTCATCAAAAATACATTTTCCGTGCATTTTACACTCTCCGACAGGTAAGTATTTAACGTCCTTGTAAGTATCATACCTCGATGTGCGTACTTGTTATGAACATCATTCTGAATATAATCGTAATATGGGCCTTGAAAAAAGTCAATTTCGGGAAAACGGGAGGCATTGCTATGGGCAAGAAAATCGTGGTCATCACCGGCAGCCCCAGAAAAAACGGGAACAGCCTTGCCATGACGAAAGCCTTTATCGAAGCGGCGGAGGCGAGGGGGCATAGCGTCACCCGGTTTGATGCCGTCTCTTTGAATGTGGGTGGGTGCCATGCTTGTGAGACCTGCTTCAGGAGCGGGAAAGCCTGTTCCTTTGACGATGATTTCAATTCTATCGCTCCGGCCATTTTGGAGGCGGATACCATCGTCTATACGATGCCGGTGTATTGGTACTCTATCCCGGCCAAAATCAAAGCGGTCATCGACAAGACGTTTCCCTTCGGCATGGAGGGTGAGAATATCGCCGGAAAAGGCTGTGCCCTGATCTGTTGCTGTGCGGAAGAGGATATGTCCGTGATGGACGGCGTGCGCATTCCCATCGAGCGTACCGCCGCCCTGCTGAAATGGCACATGGTGGGCGAGGTGCTGATTCCCGGCGTACAAAACGCGGGGGACATCGAGAAAACCGACGGCTGCAGACAAGCCGCCGCCCTTGCGGAAAAAATCTGATGGATCCCCCTGCGCCCCGCCTGACGCACGGGATATTCCGGCTGTGGAGCCTAACCGGCGAAACCTTCAAATACGGCTTATATTTCATTTGCGCTTGTCCGCGTTCAGCGGACGGGCGCATTTCGCTTTTTTCAAGGTTTTCACATGGATTGACCATCCCATGCAACCGTAGGGAGCGAGAGTGGATAAAAAAAGGATACTCAAGCTGTCATAACAGATCATGAATGTTCTTGGCATGTTCCAGGTTTTCCCACCAGTCCGGCGTACGGATAGTCGTTCTCCGTCTCGCCCCACGCGTCGCAGGTCCGCGCGTCCGTCGTCTGGCCCGTACCGTTCGCCGGCATCGGCACCGAGCCGCGGGGCGGCAGGACCCACGGTCCTGAGTCAGTTTATTCCCTTCATCCGTCTATCCTTCCTTGCCGTTGAAGCAACGCAAATCCGGATAGCCGCTCAACAACTCAGCGACTGTTTCCACTTCATGTGATTTTTGTTGAGTAAAAAACGTAAAACCGAAATGATGATCCGGAGCGATAAGCATCTTATGAGTCGGTACAAATAAACATAAATCCGAAATTCCTCTGAAAGCTCCCTCTACGATCATCTCCAGCGGCCCGATGTCATCTTCGATGTTCGTTTTTATACCGGAGCGCTCATTCTTTCGAACATTGTTTTTCCGCAAAAAAGCATAGATTTCCTCGTAAATGTCATTACGCTCCACATCATCGGATGAAAACGGGCTGTATCGGTAACATGGCGCTATAATCAACTCTTGAATATTTTTGAAACGGAGATATTCAAGCAGAAAATCGATCGTTTCCTGCATATCCCTATAAAACTGCCGTCTTGTTCCATGGAAGTCTGCGGTGCCGTCATCGTAGCTTCCATCTTCATATACCTTTATTCCATAAAAGCCGTCATAACCATGGTTCCAGTTATGAACATGATACACTCCAAAAGCGGGTGTATTCTCAATTTCGTCGAGATCGAGCCCTATGCCGCATTGGCGCAAAGCCTTATTCAATTCATTGAGACGAATCTTTTCCATAAGCTCATGCGGGCCTCCAAAAATATTTCCATCCGGACCTACATTGATATGCCCTGATCCTCTCGGTGGTTTCATATTGCCCGTTGCATTTGGCTCGACAATCTAGCCTCCGATTGAAAGATGAGATCAGGCAAAGGTCACGACGGTGACCCCATACCCTCCCTCTCCTGCGCCTCCCAGGCGATAGTCCTTGACGTACTTGAGGCGCGCGCAGAGCGCATGGACCTCCCGGCGCAGGATCCCCTCGCCGCGCCCGTGGATGACGACGACGCTCGCGTGGTGGGCGCGGTAGGCCCGGTCCAGGTAGTTCGCGAGCAGCGGCAGGGCCTCGTCCACGTTCATGCCCCGCAACATGATGGAGGAGGGCACCGTCTCGCGGCCCATCAGGGCGGTGGTGTCCGCGGGCGGCAGGGCCACCTTGGCCTTCCGGTCCGTAGCCACCAGCCGCTCGACCGGGACCTCCAGGTGCATGGGCCCCGCGGCCAGACGCGCCTTGCCGTTCGACACGGACTCGACCAGCCCGACGACCCCGCTGCCGGCCACCTGGACCGTCGCCCCGGGCTCGACGACGAAGGACTTCGGCCGGGCCTCGATCTCCCGCTCCTCACGCCTGGCCTGGCGCCGCTCCATTCCCTTCCGGAGCCTGTGAATCTGCTGCCGTCTGTCGTTCAGTTCCCGATGCGCCGCCGTCTTCACCGCCCCCTCCAGGTCCCGGATCATGCCGCGCGAGGTCTCCTCGGCCCGGCTCAACAGGTTCGCGGCGCGGCGGTCCGCCGCCTCCATGATCTTGTCCCTCTGAAAGTCTATCTCCGCCACGCGGTCCCTGTAGAGCTGCTTCAGGCGCTCCGTCTCCCGGACCGCCTCCCGGAACTCGTGCTCCTCACGCTCCAGGGCCGCCCGGCGTTCGTTCAGCTCCCCCATCAGGTCCTCCGCGGAGGCCGCGCGGGCGTCCAGGGCCCCCTGGGCCAGCTTCAGCACGGACTCCGGCATGCCATAGCGCCGCGCGATCATCAGCGCGTTGCTCTTGCCCGGAACCCCCATCAGCAGGCGGTAGGTCGGGGAGAGGCGCTCGGCGTCGAACTCCATGCTGGCCGTCTCCACCCCGGGGGTCGTCAGGGCGTACTGCTTGATCGGGTTGTGGTGCGTCGTCGCCAGGACCAGGCTGCCCTTCTGCCGGAGCGTCTCCAGAATCGCCACACCCAGCGCCGCGCCCTCCTGCGGGTCGGTCCCAGCGCCCAGCTCGTCCAGCAGGACGACGGAGGAACGCGTCGCGGAGCCGAGGATCCCTATGATGTTTCTGAGGTGCGCGCTGAAGGTGGAGAGGTTCTGTTCGATGCTCTGCTCGTCTCCGATATCGGCGTGGAGGGCGTCGAAGTTCCCGACCTCCGAGCCGTCCCGGGCCGGAATGGGGAGCCCCGACCAGGCCATCGCCAGGCACACCCCGGCGGTCTTGAGCACGACCGTCTTGCCCCCCGTGTTGGGCCCCGTGACGACCAGCGTCCCGAAGGAATCGCCGCAGCGGATGTCCACGGGCACGGCGGCCTCCCGGAGCAGCGGGTGCCGGGCCCCGGCCAGTCTGAAGGCCCGCTTGCGGGTCAGCTCCGGCATCACCCAGCCCTCGGTGCGCATCAGGGAGTCGGACGCGCTGAAGAGGTCCAGGTCGCCCAGGACGTTCTCCGCATCGACGATCGCCCGCTCCCGCGCGAGGACCCTGCGGGTGAGCTCCAGAAGGATGAGGCGCTCCTCGTCGCGCTCGTCCCTCGTCTTGAGCATCAGCCCGTTGTTGACGGAGGAGAGCATCCGGGGCTCCATGTAGACGGAGTTCCCCGACCCGGAGCGGTCGACGGCCAGGCCCGGGAATCGGTTGATGTACTCCTGGCGCACCAGCAGCAGGAACCTCCCGTCCCGCCAGGCCAGGGAGCGCTCCTGCAGCATGTTCAGAATATGGGGGTCCTCGAGCAGGCGCGCGGCCGTGCGGCGGCCCGAGCGTTTCAGGGCCTCCAGTTCCCCGCGGATCGTCTGGAGCTTGGGCGAGGCGCCGTCGGCCAGGCGACCGGAGTCCTCGACCACGGCCAGCGCCTCGAGCTCCGGCGAGAAGTCGCGGAGCCTTCCCCGAAGGGCCTCCAGGATGGGAAAGTCCTCCACGGCCCCGGTCAGCTCTCCGCGGACGCGCTTCGCCGCCTCCAGGAGGGCCCGGACCGACAGAAGCTCCTCGCCCGAGAGGATGCCGCTGCGCTTCGCCCCCTCGAAGAGGGGCGATACCGGAGCAAGCGCCGCGTTCCAGGATATCTCCCCGCAGCGGTCGACGAAGTCGATCCAGCCCCGCAGGAGGGCGGCGCGCTTTTCGAGCTGTTCGAGGGTCCTGTAGGGAGAGGCCCCCTCCAGGGCGCGCACGCCGAGCTCGCCCCTCAGCCGCTCCCTGAAGGGCGCGAGGGCCTTATGGAACTCCAGAAGCTCGAGGACGGACGGAGCTGCAATCATAGCCGGATCTCAGTTTCCCTCCTTCGCGGGAGCATCGGAGCTGACCACGTCCCGGGAAGCGACGTCGGACGAGACGAGCGTTTTCTGGACGAACGAGACCCCGAGGTCCGCGGAGACCAGCCGGTTCATATCCACCCAGCCGCGGTCGGACAGGAAGGTGATCACGGGCGGCCACACGACCGCAGCTCCCCTCATGGCGTAGCTCTCCCTCAGCCAGTCCGAGGGAAGGATGGGGGAGAAGATGGACACGACGCCGTAGATGAAGAGGACGACGAAAAAGGCGCGCAGGGCGCCCGCGAACGTTCCGAAGAAGTGATCGGCCATCGACAGGTTCGCGGCCTGGATCAGCAGGCGCAGGAGATGCCCCAGGAAGGCAAAGAACAGGGAGACGCCTATGAAGATGACTACGGCGCAGATCAGGGCGACGAGCGTGGCGTCCCAGGAGGGAAAGTACTCCAGGAGGAGCTCGGCCGCGGGCCGGGCGCAGGTCCATCCGCAGAAGATGCTGGCAATGAGGCCTACGAGGGCGCCTATTTCACCCGACAGCCCTGCAATGGCTCCGCGTACGGCAAAAAAGACTAGAAGGCAACCCGCTGCGATATCGAACATCAAGGCAATATTCATCATAATGTCTTCTCCTTCGTTATTTTGTCCGGGTACCCGGCGGAGGCGTCGGGGTACCGACAAGAGTCGAAAAAAGACCGATCCCGACTCCACAGGGGAATTATAACGCAACCCGGCGGCAAGGGCGAAAAAAAGCCTCCCGCGCTATGTAAAACCTGCGGGAGGCACTTTCTACGGAATTGTATGCTATACGCGTTGCGGAGATGGGCTGTGGCTCGGGCCGATGGGGGCCATGCGCACGAAACAAATCGCTTGAGAAGCACTTTCGCGTTATAAAAGCGTGTTGTTTGAGTTACCTGGAACCACGTTACCTAGAACCTGGAAGAACGACGTCTTCCGATAAGCCCGGATGCAGCCACCGCTGCAAGGAGCATGATGCCGAAACCGCTGTTGCAGCCGCTCCCCCCGCTCTTCTCGGAGGAAGCCGAAGCTCCGGGGACATCGACGATCAGGGTGGTGGCGTAATAGTCAAAATTCCTGTCCGCTCCCGACACGGGGATACCGTGCATGATCCCGAAACAGTTATACCCCGCGTGCTTTATGGTGAACTCGAAGGTTCCGTCCGCCGCGGTCTTCGCAATCTCCTTGGTATTCGTGGGGCCCTCATCGCCTATGACGGACGGGGACTGCTGGTCGGCCCACTCCACCTTGGCATTGGGCAGGGGGTTGCCCTTGAACAGAGCCTTGAACTTAACCGTCTTCCCAACGGAGAACTCGGCAACCTCGCTCATCGGTACGATCTCGAGCACTTCACCGCCGCCCGCCGGCTTCGTGGACAGGCCGTCCGCCTTTGCGTTCAGGATCTGCTTCGAGTACCCCCAATAGAGCATCTTCATTTTGGGGGACGGAACGTAAGGGACCTTATTTACCCTTGCATCGAGGATAACCGTGCCCTCTTTGTTCAACACCGCACGGGACACGTGGGAATCCGTGCCCGTTTCCACGCCGGCTCCGGGCTCGTCGTGGTCCTTGAAGGGCGGGAAATTCTGGGACGCTCCATCCTTGTAAAGGAAGCGGGCCGAGAAGATATCGGAGCCCAGCTTCAGGTGCGCCGCCCCGGCCTGGACCTTCAAAAATTCCTCGGTGAAGGACAACTTGGCCTGATGTTCCCTGCCGACGGGCACGGCATGGAGCGTCGTGTCGGGAATTATGGAAAAGAAATGTGCCTCGGCCGGCATCGCTCCCAACAGAAAAACGAATAAGGCACACAAAACTCCAAAGCCCTTACGGTTCTGCACTGCTCTGTTCAACATGAACAACACTCCTTATCCTGGTTATCCTGCCTGGTCATTCCTGGTCTCCATGCCATGGGCCTCGACCGGTTCCCCCCAATAAAACTTAAATGATATAAGGCCTCGAAACTTCATTCAAAACAAGACCAAAGAAGCCTCCCACAACACCATTTCAAACAAAAAGCATATTAAAAAAGTTATATGAGTAAAACATATCAGGAGTCTATAACAAAAACTTCTCTACGTCAATTTGGAGCAGGGTCCTTTGTCGTTGATCTGTGATGATGCAGCTGGGGGATAAGCGAGACAGCAAATCTTTGATTTGCGTAGCTGAACTTATAAGCAGGCAACCGGCGAGGTACGAGCCGAGTTGGTCGCTTAGATTCTTCACCAGGGGCCTTATCAGGGGCTTCATCAACGAGCAACGCGAGTTGTGCCCAAGCGCCCAAAAGGCGGGGCGTACTGAAGCGGGGCGTACTACGTCGCTCACTTGGTTTCCTCCTGAAATTTCCTGCGGTTGAAGTGCTGCGCGGATTCGTCAAGGTAACGTTAAAGACGCGAGGAGGCTGCCCCTGTAAGAGGCAGCCTCCTATGTTACCTCTCTGCCGATCCGGCGGATTCTTTTCAGCCCTTCAGGGCCAGGCCTTTGCCGTCCTCCTCCATCTTGAAGCGGCCGATGAGCTCGCTCAGCTTTTCCGCCGTCTCCGACACCGTCAGTGACGCCCGCTCGATGGCTTTTGCTACGTCGACCGTGTCCGATGCTGCTTGACCGAGCTTCTTCTGAACCCCGACGATCTCCCCGATGGAGGTGGTCACGCTCTGGACGGAGGCGGTCATCTCCTCCGCCGACGCGGCCTGCTCCTCCGAGACCGCCGCGATGTTCTGGATCGACTCGTTCAGGTGGTTCGTAGCGCCCAGGACGCCCTGCAGCTCCTTGTCGACCGTCTCGGCCCTGGAGAGAAGATCCGAGAGGTGCTGGGCCATCTCCTTCGTCGCGGTGAGCGAACTCCCCGAATGATCCTGAAGTTCCCGGATCAGCTTGCTGACCTCCTTGGCGGCGTTGCCGGACTCCTCGGCCAGCTTTCGGACCTCCTCGGCCACGACGGCGAAGCCACGCCCCGCCTCGCCGGCGCGCGCCGCCTCGATCGCCGCGTTGAGCGCCAGAAGGTTCGTCTGGTCGGCAATGGACGTGATGGAGCTCACGAAGCCGGAGATGGCCTCGACCGACTGCGCCAGATGGTCGATCTGCTCCATCGTCTCCCCGGACTTTCCCGCCACCAGCTTCATGCCCTCCACGATACGTCCCACGCTGTGGACTCCCTCCGTCGTCCCGGTACTGACGGTCGAGGACTGCGTGGCCCCCTCCGTAGCGGCCTGAGCGCTCGACTGCGCCCCGGACGCCACCTCGCCGATCGCCGCGTTGATGGCCTCGAGGGAGGAGGAGCTTTCGTCGAGAAGGGCGTTCGACTTGCCCATCAGTCCACCGACATCCTCCATGGAGGCGAGCAGGCCGCCCGAGATCTCGGCGAGCTCCTCGGACTGCCGGGAGCTCTCGGCCACGCCGGTGCGGATCCGGGCGATCACCTCACCGATGGAGACCACAGTCCGGTTCAGCATCCCGGATATCCTGGCGAACTCGTCCTTGCCGGAGTCGTCGAAACGGGTCGAGAGGTCGCCGGCCTCCAGCCCCTCCATCAGGTCGGTCATCCGGCGCACGGAGCGCGTCATGCCCCGGATGATGCAGAAGAAGGAGACCCCGATGATGACCAGCGGCGTAACGGCAACCCCCAGCAGGATCAGGATCAAGGTCCTGAGGATCCCGGAGATCACGGCGTAGGGGAAGAACGCGCCGAGGTAGAGGTCGTACCCGACCGGGGCGTAGAACATCAGGCGCCGTTCTCCCTCGTGGGTGTACTCGGCGGACCCGGTCTCGCCCGCCGTCATCCGCCGGACCGTCTCACGGACGCCCTCGGGGAAGGATGGGTCCGTGAGGAGGTTGGTCTTCATGACCTGTTCCTTGTGGGGGGAGGCGACAATCACGCCGTCCTTGCGGATCAGGACCCCCGAACCCTGACCGAAGACCTTCAGGCCCGCCGTCTGCGAACTGATCTGGTCCACGTCCAGGTCCGCACCGACGACCCCCAGGAGCTTCCCGGAGTCGTCGCGGACCGCGACGGCCATGGTGATCCCCAGGCTGTTCGTCGCCGCAATGATGTAGGGCTCCGAGCAGACGACCTCACCATCCCTGGCCGCGACGGCGAGCTTGTACCACGGGCGCGTCCGGGAGTCGAAGTCGTCGGGGGCCTTCCAGCCGCCCCCGTCCGCGAAGCGTCCGTTCGATTCGTAGCCCCAGAACAGTTCCTTGATGCCACCTTGCCTGTTTTTGGCCAGAAGGGCGGCGGCGGCGCGGGCCATCTCGTCCTGAGAGACCGCCCCGAAGTGGACGTACGCGTACCGCAGCGACTCGGCGGAGGCCGAGAGGGCCGCGGAGGAACGGGCCAGTACGCCCCGGAAAATCTCCGCCGACTGCGACACGCTGTCCACCCCAACCCCCTTCAGGACCGAGGAAAGCGTCGAGCCGCCCGAGATGTAAATGACCCCGATCAATACGAACAGCACCAGGAAAACCACCGCAACCGTCCCCAACATCTTGCTCCGAATCGTCATCTTTCCGTCTCCCTTACCGCATCAAATGTCGAAAAACAACCAGGGCGCCAATGCTCGACCTCGGAGGGCGGCCCACGCCGCGCCTGCTTCTTCCGGCCCGTGAGGGCCGCCCCCGATAGAACACAAAATATAGGAAACAGCATAAAAGCGTTTGTTCGTCGTCCCGGTATCGTCACGGGCCCGCGGGGAGGGCGACACAGGGAATCTCGGGCCCCGGGATGCCGATGGGGGCGACCGTCACCGTCCCGGCATACTCGGGAGCCAGCTCCAGGCCGCGCTTCATCCTGTGGAACGTCACGGTCCGGTTCGCCCTGACCGCAGCCCCCAGCACCCTCCCCGTGTCGGCATCGATCCCCGAGGGCAGGTCCACCGCCACGACATGGGCGGCCGAGGCGCCGATCGTCTCGACGACGCGTCTATGGAGCCCCTCGATCGGGCGCGTCAGTCCGGTCCCGAAAAGGGCGTCCACACAGACCTCGCAGTTCCTGAGAGAGTGGCCCAGGCGCTCCAGGGAGCTCTCGTCCAAGGGCAGGGGAGCATCCGGCGAAAGGCGCCGCAGGATGCCGAGGTTCGTGCGGAAATCTGCACTGCCCCGTTCCGGGTCTCCCACCAGAAAGACCTCGACCCTCCGGCCTCGGATCAGCAGATGCCGGGCCACGGCCAGGCCGTCCCCTCCATTGTTCCCGGGGGCGCAGACCACAGCAAAGGAGGCCGCATCCGCGACCTCCCGGACGACCGCAAGGGCCGCGTTCTCCATGAGGACAATGCCGGGGATGCCGAACTCCTCTATGGCCCGGCGGTCCGCCTCCCGCATCTCCTCCCGGGTAATCGGCTCCAGATGCGGATTCCCTCCGCCCGGCCTTCCCTTTTTCCCTGCGGAGGGGGACGATCCCGGAACAAGGAGCATCGAACTCCACCTCCCGCCGAAAATATCAATATCGAAGGTCCCCTGAGGAATCGTACTTTACCGCGTTTCCGCATAAAGGATCCAAATGGTATTATACAGGTTTGTTCCTCTTTTGAGGGGGTACGAATCCGAAAAGAATGAACGCCCCGGCAATTCGCCAGAAAAAGCGAAAGCCCCCGAGTGCTCGGGGGCTTTCTGCCTTTATGGTATCCGATGATTATTTCAATTGGCTCCACGACCAGGACTCGAACCTGGAACCTAGTGGTTAACAGCCACCCGCTCTGCCGATTGAGCTATCGTGGAACATTCAACGAAGGGTACTATACACTTTCTCAAAAAAATTGTCAATGACCCTCGACTGAAACGCGTTTCCTCGAACTCAGACTTTCGCTTTTTTCCTCTCGGTCCGTTCAATCTTGACGATCTTCAGATGGCGCGCCCCTTTGGGGACCTTGACACACACCTCGTCGCCCACGATGCGCCCCAGGATGGCCTGACCGACGGGGCTCTTCTGAGAGATGTGCTGAACGGCCTGGGAGGCGTCGCCTGAGCTCGAAAGCTCCTCGGATCCCACGAGCATGTAGGTGTAACGCTTCTTCGGAGGGGAGAGTTCCTGAAGGGTGACGGTGAGGCCGATGGCCACCTTGTTCGTGTCCAGCTTCTCCTCGTCGACGATCCGGGTCTTCGCCAGCATCGTCTCCAGCTCCAGAATACGGCTCTCCACCTTGGACTGCTCGTCCTTGGCCGCCGCATACTCCGCGTTTTCGCTGAGGTCGCCGAAGGCGCGCGCCTCCTCGAGCTGGCGGGCGACCTCCAGCCTGCGGACCGTCCTCAGATCGACGAGCTCCGCGGACAGACGCTCGTATCCCTCCCGCGTCACCACCACTTGATTGTCGTTTTTCTTTACAGACACCCTTGCAACGCCTCCAGATCGAGATTCCCATTCAAGGCCGTATTACGATACCCCATCCAAGATCCTGTCCGGGGGTGGGCGAACCGCGCCCCTCCGGCATGCGCCCGAGGCCGACTCGATTCGGAATGCCGCCGCCGGCGAAGAGGAAGAGCGGAACGGGGCGTATTCTATCAGTTCTCACCCGCCGAGACAAGGGGCCGCACCGGTGCCTGTCGCCCGGTCGGAAAATACCCTCCGCCCCGCATCATCGGGCCCCTCGGAAGCTCCGTACCCGGACGCGAACCTCACGCCGCCCTGCGGTAGGCAAGCCAGTACGCCAGCCCGACGAAGAACGCCCCGCCCAGTATGTTCCCCAGGGTTACGGGAAGCAGGTTGGCCGAGAACATCGAGCCCCAGCCCAGGGCGTCGATCGCCTGCTGGGAGGCCCCCAGCTCCAGGGCCTTCTCCACGAAAAGCGGGTCCGCCTTGGCCAGGATGCCCGCGGGGATGTAGTACATGTTCGCTATGCTGTGCTCGAAGCCGGACGCGACGAAGAGCCATATGGGGAAGAAGATCGCCAGAATCTTTCCGGCGACGTCCCCGGCCCCGTAGGCCATCCAGACCGCCAGGCAGACCAGCCAGTTGCAGAGTATCCCCATAAAGAAGGCCTTCTCGAAGGTCAGGGCCGTCTTGTAGGCCGCCAGCTTCAGGGTGAACCCGCCCAAAAGGCCCCCGCTGCACACGAGCTGACCGGACTTCAGGACGAAGAACGCCACCAGCACGGAGCCGACCAGGTTGCCCAGGTAGACGAGACACCAGCCGCGAAGCATCGCGGGCAGGGAGATCTTCCGATCCGCCAGCGCGGCGACCATCAGGCTGTTGCCGGTGAAAAGCTCGCCGCCCGCAACGATAACCAGGATCAGTCCTGCGGCGAAGAGCGCTCCCGCAAGCGTCTTGCCCAGACCGATCGACTCGACGGTGTGGATGGCCGCGTTGGACCCCTGCGCTGCGAGCGCGATAAACCCCCCCGCAAGCACACCGAGGAGCAGTTGCTTGAAAGGGGAAAGCTCCGCCTTCTTCTGCCCCACATCGACAACATACTTTGCGATCTCCGCCGGACTCAGAAAGTTACCCTGCATCAAAAACCATCCTCCTTCCATCCTATGCGGCACAAGAACGACTCCAGGGTGCGGACGCCGTGGCCGCCCGGTAAAAAACGGCCGGACCCACCGATGGACCCAGCCGCATAGCTCTCGTCCCTATTCCACGACCTCGGCGCGGTGGAACAGGACCCAGTTGAAGGGGGTCAGAAAGACGCCCTTGAGGCGATCGCTCTGAATGTAGGCCGTCGTGTAGAAATATATCGGCAGCGTCACCGCGTCCTTCATCAGGAGCTCCTCGGCCCGTACCATGGCTCCGATGCGCTTGGACCGGTCCATCTCCGTCCGGGCCTCCTTCATGCAGGCGTCGTACTCGGGGTTCGAGTAGTTGGCCACGTTCATCGGCCCGTCGGTCACCCACAGCTCCAGCAGCGAGCCCGCATCGAGGAAATCCGCCAGATAGGCATGCCGTGCAATCTGGAAATTCTTCTGGTTGCGCGTCTCGATGAACACCTTCCACTCCTCGTTGGACAACTCCACCTCCACGCCCAGGTTCTGCTTCCACATGGCCTGGAGCGCCTCGGCGATGGCCTTGTTGACGGGGTTCAGGTTGTACTTGTAGGCGACCTTGGGGAAGCCCTTGCCGTCCGGGTACCCGGCCTCGGCCAGCAGCTTTTTCGCCGCCTCGGGGTCGGCCCTCACGGGGAGGTAGTCCTTGGACTCGCCGCGAAAGTCCTTGTCCGATCCCGTCCCGGGTATGACATAGGGGATATAGGCGACGGCGGGCTTCTGGCCGCCCTGCGCCACCTTCTCCACCATCGCCGTCCGGTCGATCGCCAGGTTGAACGCCTGGCGCACCTTCGGGTTGTCGAAAGGCGGCTTCTTGAGGTTGAAGACGGAGAAGGAGATACCGAGCGTGTTGGCCAGCTTCGCCTCTCCGCTCTGGATGAGCTGCGGCGTCATCTGCGGCGGCAGCTGCTTGTTGAAGTCGATCTTCCCGGCCTTCGTCGCCGCCAGCGCGGTGTTGGAATCGACGATCATCGTCATGCGGATCTTGTCGAGCCTGACCTTGTCCGCCTCCCAGTAGTTGGGGTTCTTCACGAGGGTCATCTCGCTGTTGTGTCTCCATTCGGAGATCATGAACGGGCCGTTGCACGGGAAATCGTCCTTTGCAGCCCAGCCGCGCGGGTCCTTGTCCACCACGTCGGGCCGGGCGGGGATGAAGTTGCCGAAGGAAAGGTATTCCAGAATCAGCGGGTTCTTATCCTCGAGGACAATCTGGAGCGTCACGTCGTCGAGGACGTTGATCCCCACGTCCTCGGCCTTGGCCTTGCCGTTGAAGAACGCCTCGGCATTCCTGATGAAAAAGCCCATGTAGGAATACGGGGCGGCGTTCTCCCCGTTGATCAGACGCATAAAGCCATGCTTGAAGTGCCCGGCGGTCAAGGGCTCTCCATCCGACCACCTGAGCCCGGGGCGCAGGTGGAACGTCCAGGTCAGCCCATCCTCCGACACGTCCCATTTTTCGGCCGACCCCGCCTCCGGCTTCGCGTCCGGGCCGACACGCACGAGCCCCTCGAAGATGTTCATGATGACATCGGAACCGTCGACGGACTCGTTCTGAACGGGATCGATCGTCTTGGGCTCGACCGCCAGGTTGAAGACGATCTCCTTCTCGGCGGCCGCGCCCGTTCCCGCCAGGAACAGCACCGCCGCCAACACAAACGACAGAATTTCCTTCACGCCGCTTCTCATCTTCATACCGCCTCCTAACGACACGAACAACACGGACGAAAACAAAACGGATGCGCCGTCTCGGCCTCAGCCCCGGCCTTCAATCAATAAATCCAATCAAGAAGTCGATCCATCCTTCAGCTCCAGAGCCCCGGAGCGGCGGGGCGGACGGCGAAGGTCCGCCCCCTCTCGTCCCTATTCCACGACCTCGACGCCGCGGAAGAAGACCCAGTTGCGCGGGGAGATGTAGACGCCCTTCACGCGGGCGCTCTGCATGTAGGGGGTCGAGTAGAAGTAGATGGGCAGCACCGGAAGGTCGCGCATCAGGATCTCCTCGGCCCTGTGCATGTTCTCCATGCGCTTGGACCGGTCCATCTGCTTGAGGGAATCCTTCATCAGGGCGTCGTACTCGGCGTTGGAGTAGTTGGCGACGTTCTCGGGAAACCCGGTCATCCACAGCTCCAGCAGGCTGCCCGCGTCGAAGAAGTCCACCAGATAGGCGTGCCGCGCGATGTCGAAGTTCTTCTGCATCCGCGTGTCGATGAACACCTTCCACTCCTCGTTGGCCAGCCCCACCTCGATGCCCAGGTTCTGCTTCCACATGGCCTGGAGCGCCTCGGCGATGGCCTTGTTGGTGGGGTTCAGGTTGTACTTGTAGGTGACCTTGGGGAAGCCCTTGCCGTCCGGGTACCCGGCCTCGGCCAGCAGTTTTTTCGCCGCCTCGGGGTCGGCCCGCTCCGGCAGGAAGGCCCCGCCCTCCGCCCGGAAGTCCTTGTCGGCCCCCACGCCGGGGATGCCGTAGGGGATGAACGCCACGGCCGGCTTCTGGCCGCCCATCGCGACCTTCTCCGCCATCGCCGTCCGGTCGATCGCCAGAGCGAAGGCCCTTCGCACCTTCGGGTTGTCGAAGGGGGCCCTGGCGACGTTGAAGACGGAGAAGGAGGTGCCGAGGGCCGGGGCCACCTTCGCCTCGCCGCTCTGGATCAGCTGCGGCGTCATCTGCGGCGGGATCCGGTCGAGCAGGTCGATCTTCCCCGCCTTGAACGCGGCCAGGGCGGTGTTGGAGTCCGTGATTATGACCAGGCGGACCTTGTCGATCTTCACGTTGTCCGCGTCCCAGTAGTTGGGGTTCTTCACCAGGATCATCTCGCTGTTGTGCTTCCACTCGGACAGCATGAACGGACCGTTGCACAGGGCCGTCTCCGGATTGGCGGTCCAGCCGCGCGGATCCTTCTCGACGACGTCGGCCCGCGCCGGATAGAAGATGTGATAGGACAGGTAGTCCAGCATCAGGGGCGTCTGGTACTCCAGGTCGATGCGGAACGTGACGTCGTCCACCGCGACCAGCCCTACGTCCTCGGCCTTGGCCTTGCCGTTGAAGAACGCCTCGCCGTTCTTGATGAAGAAGCCCAGATGAGCGTAGGGCGACGCGTTCGCGGGGTCGATCGCCCTAAGGAAGCCATAGCGGAAGTGCTCCGCCGTCATGGGCGCTCCGTCCGACCATTTGAGCCCGGGGCGCAGGTGGAACGTCCAGCTCATCCCGTCCTCGGAGACCTCCCACTTCTCCGCGCAGCCGGCCTCCGGCGCGTCGTCGAACCCGATGTGCACCAGCCCCTCGAAGAGGTTGTAGATCACGTTCGACCCGTCCACCGCGTTGTTCAAAACGGGATCGATCGTCCGGGGATCGGCCCCCAGATTGTAGACGATCTCCCTCTCCGCGGCCGCGCCCGTCCCCGCCGGGAACAGCGCCGCCATCAGCGCCATCAGCAAAAGAACCTTCGAAACCCTTCCCATCTTTACATCGCCTCCTGATAAGGTAAGTGAGAGAAGCCAACACGCCGTTTCACCCCTTGATCCCCGCCGCGCCCTCCAGTCGGGACTGCGCCGCCGGCAAAGGGGAATCCGCCTCGTATCCCCGTTATTCCGCGACCTCGGCGCCCCGGAAGAGGACCCAGCTGCGCGGGGAGATGTAGATGCCCTTCACGCGGGCGCTCTGCATGTAGGGAGTCGAGTAGAAGTAGAGGGGCAGCACCGGAAGGTCGCGCATCAGGATCGCCTCGGCCCTGTGCATGTCCTCCATGCGCTTGGACCGGTCCATCTGCTTGAGGGAGTCCCTGATCAGCGCGTCGTACTCCGGGTCGGAATACCGGGCCACGTTCTTGGGGGAGCCGGTGACCCATCCCTCCAGCAGGCTGCCAGCGTCGAAGAATATCGTGACGTAGGCATGACGCGCAATCTGAAAGTCTCCCTGCTCGCGGGTGTTCAGAAAGACCTTCCACTCCTCGTTGGCCAGCTCCACCTCGACGCCCAGGTTCTGCTTCCACATGGCCTGGAGCGCCTCGGCGATGGCCTTGTTGGTGGAGCTCAGGTTGTACTTGTAGGCGACCTTGGGAAATCCCTTGCCGTCCGGGTACCCGGCCTCGGCCAGCAGCTTTTTCGCCGCCTCGGGGTCGGCCCGCTCCGGCAGGAAGGTCCCGCCCTCCGCCCGGAAGTCCCTGTCGGACCCCGCGCCGGGTATACCGTAGGGGATGAACGCCACGGCCGGCTTCTGGCCGCCCAGGGTGACCTTCTCCACCATCGTCCTTCGGTCGATCGCCAGCGTGAAGGCCTTGCGCACCCTCGGGTCGTCGAAGGGCGCCCTGGCGACGTTGAAGACGCAGAAGGCCGTGCCGAGGGCCGGGGCCACCTTCGCCTCTCCGCTCTGGATGAGCTGCGGCGTCATCTGCGGCGGGATCCGGTCGAGCAGATCGACCTTCCCCGCCTTGAACGCGGCCAGGGCAGTGTTGGAGTCCGTGATCATGACCATGCGGACCTTGTCGATCTTCACGTTGTCCGCGTCCCAGTAGTTGGGGTTCTTCGTCAGGGTCAGCTCGCTGTTGTGCTTCCACTCGGACAGTACGAACGGACCGTTGCTCACCAGGCTTTCGGGCTTCGTCGCCCAGCCGCGCGGGTCCTGCTCCACGACGTCCGCCCGCGCGGGGGCGAAGGCGTAGAAGGACAGGCAGTCCAGCATCAGGGGCGCGGGGTTCTCCAGGCGGAGCCGCAGCGTCGCGTCGTCCGGCACGTCGATGCCCACATCCTCGGATCCGGCCTTGCCGTTGAAGAACGCCTCGCCGTTCTTGAGGAAGTACGCCATGTAGGCGTTCGGGGACGCGTTCCGCGCATCCAGGAGCCGGAGCAGGCCGTAACGGAAATCCTCCGCCGTCAGGGGCTTGCCGTCCGACCACTTCAACCCCTTGCGCAGGTGGAACGTCCAGGTCATCCCATCCTCCGAGACCTCCCACCTCTCCGCACAGCCCGGCTCCGGCGCGTCGTCGAACCCGATGCGCACCAGCCCGTCGAAGAGGTTGAAGATCACGTTCGACCCGTCCACTGCGTTGTTCCGCACCGGGTCGATCGTCTGGGGCTCGACCGCCAGGTTGAAGACGATCTCCCCCTCCACGGCCGCGCCCGTCCCCGCCAGGAACAGCGCCGCCATCAGCGCCAGAAGACACCTCACGCCCCTTGCCATTCCGCCGTCCGCTCCTTTCGCTCGATAAGACCTCGTCCTTCTTGTTTTATTTTCTTTCAAGTTTCAAGTCGGCTGTTTTTGCCCGCCAGGCGCAGGCGCCTACGCCATCGGGCAGCCGCACAGGTGCCCCGGACGGAGCTCCCGCAGCGCCGTGTCGGCCTCGGCGCACTCCGGCCTCGCGTCGGGGCACCGCGTGTGGAACTTGCAGCCGGAGGGCGGGTTCAGGGGGCTCGGTATCTCGCCCGACAGGGAGATGCGCCGCCGCGCGTCGGAAAGGTCCGGGTCCGGGATGGGGATGGCCGAGAGCAGCGAGCGGGTGTAGGGGTGCTGCGGGTTGTTGTAGAGCTCTCCGCTCTCCGCCAACTCCACGATATTGCCCAGGTACATCACCGCGATGCGGTCGCTGATGTGCTTCACCATCGAGAGGTCGTGCGCTATGAACAGGTAGGTGAGTCCCAGCTCGTCCTGAAGGTCCTCCAGCATGTTGACGATCTGGGCCTGGATGGAGACGTCGAGCGCCGAGATCGGCTCGTCGCAGACGATGAACTCGGGCTCCACGGCCAGGGCCCGGGCAATCCCGATCCTCTGGCGCTGGCCGCCGCTGAACTCGTGCGGATAGCGGTTGGCGTGCTCGCTGTTCAGGCCCACCATGCGCAGCAAATGCCGGACCCGGTCGGCCCGCTCATCCCTGGGAAAGCCGTGGATGACCATCGGCTCCATCACGATGTCGCCCACCGTCATGCGCGGGTTCAGCGAGGCGTAGGGGTCCTGGAAGATCATCTGCATCCGCTTGCGCCACGGCAGCATCCCGTGCTGCGACAGACGGGAGATGTCCTGCCCCATGAAGCGGACCGAACCGCCCGTGGGCTCGTAGAGCCTGACGATGGTACGGCCCGTCGTGGTCTTGCCGCAGCCGGATTCCCCCACCAGCCCCAGGGTCTCCCCGGCGCGGATGTCGAAGGACACCCCGTCGACCGAGCGCACCGTCCCGCCCGGGACGGCGAAGTGCTTCGCCAGGTCCCGAACCTCGAGAAGAGCCGTCTCCGACCCGGTCCCCCGTCCGGCCGCCGTCCTCTCCGTCATCGTCATCTCCCCACCTCCGCGCCCGGCCGGGCCAGGAGCCAGCAGGACGCGCTGTGCGAGTCCGAGAGGCTCGTCCGCCGTGGCGGGTACTCCATGCAGATGCGCATCGTCTCAGGGCAGCGCGCAGCGTAGGGACAGCCGGAGGGCGGGTTCAGCAGGTCCGGAGGCTGCCCCTCGATGGGGATCAGACGCTTCTTCGTCAGCTCGTCCGGGTTGGGGACCGATCTCAGGAGCCCGCGGGTGTAGGGATGCGCCGGGGCGTAAAAGACGTCGCGCCGGGTTCCCCGTTCTACGATGCGCCCGCCGTACATGACGAGCACCCGGTCGGCCATGCCCGCGATCACCCCCAGGTCGTGGGTGATCAGGACGATCGACGTGCCGAACTGCCCCTGAAGCTCCTTCATCAGGTCCAGGATCTGGGCCTGGACGGTGACGTCCAGGGCCGTCGTCGGTTCGTCGGCGATCAGCAGGTCGGGATGGCACATCAGCGCCATGGCGATCATGATGCGCTGCCGCTGCCCGCCGCTGAACTGGTGCGGGTACTGGCCGATACGGTGCTCCGCGGGCTCGATGCCCACGCGGCGCAGCATCTCGAGCGCGCGCTTCCGCCGCTCGGCGGCCGGGCCGCTTCCGTGGCGCCGAAGCGGTTCCTCGAGCTGATAGCCGATGGTGAGCACGGGGTTCAGGCTCGTCATGGGGTCCTGAAAGATCATGGAGATGCGCCGTCCCCGCAGGTCGGCCATCCGCCGTTCGGGGACCTCCGTCAGCTCGGTCCCGTCGAAGACGATGCTCCCGCCCACGACGCGCCCCGAAGTCCCGAGCAGGCGCAGCAGCGACAGCATGGTCACGCTCTTGCCGCTCCCGGACTCGCCGACGATCCCCAGCACCTCGCCCCGCCTCAGCTCGAAGGACACCCCGCCGACCGCCTTCACCTCCCCAACTGGGGTGAAGAAGGAGGTGCGCAGGTCCTCCACCCGCAGAAGGGCGTCCTTGTCCGCCGTCATGTTTTCCTCCGTCGTCCTCACATCCATCGTCATATTGTCCGTCGTCACGGCGTCCGCCCTCTCCCCCCAAGGAAAGCCGGCTACTTCCTCAGGCGCGGGTCCAGCGCGTCGCGCAGGCCGTCGCCCAGGAAATTGAAGGCCAGAATGGTGACCGAGATCGCGGCGGCCGGGAAGAAGAGCTGCCACGGATAGATGGCCAGCGCGCCGATCGCGTCGTTGCACAGCACGCCCCAGCTCGCCATCGGAGCGCTGACCCCCAGGCCGACGAAGCTCAGGAACGCCTCGGTGAAGATGGCCTGAGGGATGGAGAAGGTGAGTGTCACCAGGATGGGCCCCATCGCGTTGGGGATGAGGTGCCGCAGCAGCATCCGAGCGCCGGAGGCCCCCAGGACCCGGGCGGCCAGAACGAACTCCTCGTTCTTGATCCGCATGACCTCGGACCTCACGATACGGGCCATGGAGGCCCAGTAGGAGATGCCGAGCGTCAGGAAGATGCTCTTCAGACCCGGCCCCACGACGACCATCAGAAGGATGACGTAGATCATCAGCGGGACGCTGTGGATGGTGTCGACGACGCGCATCATGAAGTTGTCCGTCCGTCCTCCGACGAAGCCGGAGACGCCGCCGTAGATCACGCCGATCGTCAGGTTGATGAGGCTCGCGACGAACCCGACCGCCAGGGATATCCGCGCCCCGTAGAGCACGCGGACGAGAAGGTCGCGCCCGAACATGTCCGTCCCGAACCAGTGCTTCAGGCTGGGCAGCTCGTTGGACTCCATGAAGTTCTGCGTGTCGTAGGCGTAGGGCGAAAGCCACGGCCCGACGACGGCCAGCAGCAGGATGAGCAGGATCGCCGCCCCGCCCAGCAGGGCCAGCCGGTCCCGCTTCAGGCGACGCCAGGCGTCCTGCCAATAGCTCTGCGAGGGACGCACGAACTCCGAGCCCTGCTTCTCCGCGGCGCCGACCGGCTCGAACAGGGCGGGGTCGCTCAGGTCCGGGACCGCCGGCAGGGTGGTGGTGGCGCCGTTAAAGGCGTTCATCGTGTTTCCCCCTTCATTCATTCGACATTTCAATACGATGATTCGATCGATGGCCAGTGACGGCGAGGCGGATTCATGGCCTCGCTCCCCCCGCGGCGCGCGCTAGTGCAGCTTGATCCGCGGGTCGACGAACCCGAGGCAGATGTCCACGACCAGGTTCAGGAAGACCAGCAGCGCGCTGTAGAAGATGGTGACCCCCATGATGGTGGTGTAGTCGCGGTTGGAGATGCTGGTGACGAAGAACGTCCCCAGCCCCGGCACGCCGAAGACCTGCTCCACGACGAAACTGCCGGTGAGGATTCCTGCGGCGAGCGGCCCCAGGTAGGTGATCACCGGGATGATGGCGTTGCGCAGCGCATGGATGTAGACGACCGTGCGCTCTCGAAGCCCCTTGGAATGCGCGGTGCGGATGTAGTCCTGCTGGATGACCTCCAGCATACTGGAGCGCGTCAGGCGGGAGATGAAGGCCGTGGGGTACCCCGCCAGCGTCAGGGCGGGGAGGACGGCCGTGGGCAGCCCCTCCCAGAAGCCCACCGTCACCCAGCCCCATCGGTAGGCGAAGAGGTAGACCAGGGTCGTCGCGATGACGAAGTTTGGAATGGTGATGCCCAGCGTCGCCAGAACCATCGCGCTGCGGTCCTGCCACCGCCCGCGCCGCAGCGCGGAGACGATTCCCGCCGGGATGCCGACAGCCAGAGCCAGGGCCAGCGCCATGGAGCCCACCATCAGGGACACGGGGAAGCTGTCGCTGATGATCTTGTTGACCGTCATGCCCTCGTACCGATAGGAGGGCCCCAGGTCGAAACGGAGGACGTCCCAGAGATAGCGTCCGTACTGCACGTAAAGCGGGTCGTTCAGTCGGTAGCGTTCCATGATCTTGGCCATGATGTGCGGCGGAATGCCCTTCTCGTCCGTGAAGGGGCCGCCGGGGATGGCGCGCATCATGAAGAAGGTGAGGGTTATGACGACGAACAACGTCAACAAACTGGTCCAGATCCTCTGGAAGATGTACTTTCGCATCGTCTGCCCCCCGTCCTCGACTATGTCCGAATCGATTATATCATCATTACCCTTCTGGAAAATGCGGCCGGCCGCCCTCGCCGCGGGGCGGCCGGCCGGGAGTGGGCTACTTGCCCACGCAGAAGCGGCTGAAGACGGAGTCGAGCAGCGCGTCGTCGCAGGCGATGCCCAGAAGCCGTTCCAGGGCGTTGCGCGCACTCCCCAGGAGCCCCGCCACGACGTCCTGTCCCACCCCGTCCAGGATCGCCGCCTCCGCCTCCGTCATGGCGTTCAGGGCCTGGCGAATCTCATCCAACTGGCGGGCCGTGACGTTGAGCCCGGCGTCCAGGGACCCGTTGCCCGTAGCGATCGCGAGGATCTCCTCCTTCAGGAGCTCCAGCCCCTCGCCCGTTTTGGCCGAGAGGGAGATGACCGAGCTCTCCGGCACGATCTCCCGGATGTCGTCCTCCGTCACCGCATGGCTCTTGTCCGCCTTGTTCAGCAGGACGACATGCTCCCGAACGCTCAGGGAGCGCAGGTACTCCAGGTCCTCGCCGTCCAGGGGAACGGAGCAGTCCAGGAGCCAGAGGCAGATGTCCGCCTGTTTCAGCTCCTGTTTCGTCCGCTCGATGCCGCTGGCCTCGATCTCGTCGACCGGCGTGCGCAGCCCCGCGGTGTCCACCAGGCGGATCGGGACGCCCCGGTAGGTGATGGCCTCCTCGATGACGTCCCGCGTCGTCCCCGGCAGCGCCGTGACGATGGCCCGGGACTGCTTCAGGAGCGCGTTCAGCAGGGACGACTTTCCCACGTTCGGCCGGCCCGACAGCACGACGCGGATCCCCTCCCGCAGCAGAAGGCCCAGGGAGCAGCGGTCCAACAGGTCCTGCAGGGTCAGCTTCAGCGTTGCGGCCGCGTCGCGCAGCGACGCCTC
>NZ_CAUUGJ010000023.1:0-24860 GCF_963544685.1 uncultured Fretibacterium sp.
AAGGTATACGCCTATCCCCAGGGTCATGGCCGGCACGTTCAGGACGTAGAGGACCGCCCCCAAGGCCAGCCCCAGCAGAAAGGCCGCAGTATTCGGAAGCCCGCCGACCATGGTAGAGACCGCGTAGGCCTGAGGGGCGGGAAGCTCGGTCCCGGGCCCCATCTTACCGAAAGCCTTGTGCATCACGACTAAGATCAGGGTGGAGACGATGGCGCCAACCACCCCTCCGACCGCCTCGGCTGCCAGCTGTGCCCGGGGATTCGTCCCGAGGATATGGCCGGACTTGAAGTCGTTGAGCACGTCCCCCGTCAGTCCGCAGGCCACTGCAACGATACCCGCGACGCAGAAAGCCTGCTCCATGCCCAACCCCGTTCCGAGAGAGGCGATCGCCCTGACCGGAAGCAGGACGATGATGCCGAAGATCTCCATCGGGTTGATGGCTGTCTGACCCGTGATTTGTGCAGCCATTGCAGTCGTGGCCCAGACGCCAAGGATAGTCAGAACGCTGCTCACGAGGCTCATATCCACGGCGTATGTCAAAACAAAGGCCAGAAGTGCCGGGATCGAGAATGCAAGGCGCGGGCCAATCATGCGATCCTGTGGAGTGTGCCCGCTCGGTAGGGGGCCATAGATCTCCCACACTCGGGGCAGGATACCCTTCAACAGGATACCGGCCCCCGTCCCCACCATCAATCCGATGCCGAGGCTGTCCTTGAAGGCGGATGCGACGGCGGCATTGGGGAAGACGCCCAGCGACACACCGGCGTAGATAAGCCCGACGAACCCGATCAGGGACCCCAGAAACCATATCCCGGTGTAGAGCGGGCCGATAAGATAGCCTATCCCCACCGCCATGGGGGCTACCCAGACCCCGAAGGGCATGCCCTTGGCAGCCAGCGGTGCGGAGACCCATATTGTCGGGATCTTCCCCAGTGCGTCCCTCAGCAGGGTGAAGATCGCCGCAGCCCCAAGGGTACCGAAGAGCGTGCGGGCCTTGCTCCCCTTTTCATCCCCCGCTAGAATGGTCTCGGAGGCAGCGATGCCCATCGGGAAGGGGAGCTGTTCCCGTTCGATGAAATAACCGCGGACCAAGGCCGTGAAGATGACTCCCAATAGGGTCCCGCTCAGGGTAACCGCCAGCAGCGCCGGAAAGTGCATGGGCGCCTCGGGGTTCAGCATGTGGAGGCCCGGCAGGGTGAAGGCCAGTCCGCCCGCTACCATTCCCCCGGCGGACATCGCCGTGTGCGTCACATTGATCTCGTTGACGTTGGTCCTTCCCATCCCCTTGAGCAGGGCCATGGACAGTACGGCGACAAAGATGGTGGGCCAGGGCAACGCACCCATCCGCAGCGCGACGTACACGGAGCTGGTCGTGATGACGACGGAACCCAGTGCCCCTATCAGAAGGCTGCGCAGCGTGAGCTGCTCCCCGAAGGGCACTTCGTGTTTTGCCGTCCCCGACTCTTCCTCGCAAGAGAGATCGTCCTGAGTCATATCGATTTGCCCCCTTTCCATGAACTCTATAAACTCTTATTTTCCACGAACTCCTGTTCCTTCGACGATCGGGCAAAGGAGCAGTGCCGAGGAAAAAGTATACGACATCCGCATCTCCCGAACGCCTTGGCGGGGACGAGGACTACACCGACAGCGACAGCAGGTTGCGCGATATGGGATAGGGCCAGATGTCGGCGGCTATGTTCACCTCGGCGGCGTCGCAGCGCTTTCGGATGGAGTCCATCAGGGGGATGGCCGTCCCGACGAGGAAGTCCGCCCTCTCCCTGACGGGGAGCTCCGCCATGCGTCCGCGGAGCTCGTTCAGCCTGTGGGTGTCCTCGATCAGGGCCGCCCTGGTCCGCCCCAGGCCGAGGATGTATTCCCGCCACGGCTCGCCCTCGGGGAACTCCATGCCGTCGAGGGCGGAGAGGGAGTTTTTCTCCAGGATCAGCTGCTTCGACAGGGCAGGCAGGATCCCCTCCCACAGCATGTCGTAGAGTATCGCCACCTCTATCTCCAGGCTTCTGACGAAGGCCTCCATGCGGATGTCGTGCAGGGCCTCCAGCTCGTGTTCGTGGAATACGCCCAGTTCTTCGAGCATCTTTTTGTTCTCCGGGAGCAGGAGGAGGTCGATCTTCCCCGGCATGTCCCCGGCCTGGATCAAACCCCGTTTTCTGGCCTCCTCGTGCCACTCCCGGGAGTAGGCGTCCCCCTCGAACAGGACGTCGCCTCCGCGCCGGACGGCCTCCTTCACCGCGTCCAGCGCCACGTCCATGGGGTCCTTGCCCCCCGAGCTGCGTTCCTCGATCATATCGGTCATCTGCTGCACCCCCCATGCCCAGAGCGACGCGAACATCGTCACGGGGAGGGCGATGGACTGCGATGCGCCGGGGGCCCGGAACTCGAACTTGTCGCCGGTGAAGGCCACGGGCGCCGTCCGGTTCCGGTCGCTGTCGTAGGGGATGATCGAGGGGAGCTTCGCGAGGCCGAGGTCCATCGGCCCCCTGTCCGGAAGGGAGACGTCCGCCTGGTCGAGCCGGGACAGGAGCTCGGTCAGGGCGGACCCCAGATATACGCTGGTGATGGAAGGGGGGGCCTCGTGGCCCCCGAGGCGGAACAGGTTGCCCGCCGTGGCCGTGGAGGCCTGGAGCAGGCTGTGGTACTTCGAGACCCCCAGCACGACGGCGGCCAGGAAGGTCAGGAACACGACGTTGCGCCGATGGCTGTGGGACGGCTTCAGGAGGTTGTTGCCCTCGCTGTCCATCAGGGATACGTTGACGTGCTTCCCGCTTCCATTCATCCCCTGGAAGGGCTTCTCGTGGAAGAGCAGGCGCAGGTCGTGCCGTCGGGCCAGTTTCCGCATCGTCTCCATGAGGATCTGGTTCTGGTCGCAGGCCGTGTTCGCATCGGAGAAGAGCGGGGCGAACTCGAACTGGCAGCGCGCCACCTCGTTGTGCCGCGTGGCGATGGAGATGCCGAGCCGCGCGAGGTCGCGCTCCACGTCCTCCATGTAGCTCAGGATGCGGGGCGGTATGGCGCCGAGGTAATGGTGGTCCAGCTTCTGGTCCTTCGCGGGCTGTGCGCCGATCAGCGTGCGGCCGCAGAACCGGATGTCCGGACGCCCCTGGGCGCGTGGACGGTCCAGGAGGAAGAACTCCTGTTCCGCGCCGACCGTCATGCGGACGCTGCGGATCCCCCTGCGTCCGAACAGCTTCAGGAGCTTGAGCGCACGTCCCTCGAGGGCGTCCAGGGCTCTGAGCAGGGGGGTCTTCAGGTCGAGCGGGGTCCCGTCGCAGGACAGGAACACCGAGGGGATGCAGAGCGTACCCCCTTTGGCGCTCTTCACGATGAACGCGGGGCTGCTGATGTCCCATGCGTTGTAGCCCCGAGCCTCGAAGGTGGATCGCTTCCCCGCCGAGGGGAAGGAGGAGGCGTCCGGCTCGCCCTGGATCAGGTCGCTTCCCCGGAACACGTCGATGGGGGTGCCGTCGGGGCCGGGCACGGTGAATGCCTGATGTTTCTCGGCCGTCATCTCGGTCTGAGGATGGAACCAATGCGCCCAGTGCGTCGCCCCGTGCGCGACGGCCCAGTCCCGCATCGCCATCGCCACGGTGTCCGCAAGACCCGCGTCCAGCTTTTGTCGGCCCTCCATCGCGGCGACAAGCCGCTCGTAGACGTCCTGGTTCAGCTTCTCCTTCATGGCCCTGCGGTCGAAGACCATGCTCCCGAAGATCTCCCGCACCGTCGGATATTTATCCCGCAACATCATCATCTCCAGATATCAAACATAAAAACACGGTGAAAAGCTGCTTGTTCTCGACATAATGATATTATAGCCTGTCGTCGAATCCATTTTAAGCGCGTGACTGCGTGTCCTTATGCGGAAATATTTCCATTGGATGGTTCCTCGGTCGCCCTCGTCTCATCGGAGGGGCGGGGCCATGCGCCGTATCCCCCGTAGAGTTTGAGCCCTCAATCTGAAGGGTGAAAATATAATTTGCAGATTTTGGTGGACAGATGCCTTCTTTCTCTATACAATCGGAGTGTTGACCCCTCGGCCCTGCCGGGCCGCCTCCATCTTCTATATATGTTCAGGAAGGAGCAGGTATTTCATGGAAAGTATTTTGGCACTACCCTTTTTCGAGGAACTCCTGAAATGGACCACTCAGGCAAACAGCTTTCTCTGGGGCACGAAATTCCTGATCCCCCTCCTCTGCGGGACGGGGATATTCTTCACCCTTCGGCTGGGGTTCGTCCAGGTCTCGAAGTTTGGGATGGCCTGCCGCAGGCTCTTCGGCAGCTTCTCGCTCTTCGGGGAGGCTGCGGGCAAGTCGGGAATGAGCTCGTTCCAGGCCCTGACGACGGCCATCGCCGCGCAGGTCGGAACGGGAAACCTGGTGGGGGCCATGACCGCCCTCGTCACCGGCGGCCCCGGGGCCATCTTCTGGATGTGGGTCGCCGCCTTCTTCGGCATGGCCACCAACTTCGGCGAGGCCTGCCTGGCGCAGCTCTATAAGGAGGAGGACGAGACGGGGCAGGTGGTCGGCGGCCCGGCCTACTACATCTCCCGCGGGCTCGGCAACGGGCCCGTCGCGAAGTTCCTCGCGGGCTTCTTCGCCGTCGCCATCATCCTGGCCCTCGGATTCATGGGCAACATGGTCCAGGCCAACTCCATCAGCGACGCCTTCAAGAACGCCTTCGACATCGACCAGGTCGTCGTCGGCATCGGCCTCGCCGTCATTGCCGGCGCCATCTTCATGGGTGGCGTGAAGCGCATCGCGGCCGTCACGGAGAAGCTCGTTCCCGTCATGGCTATCCTTTATATGGCTGCAGGGCTGGCCCTCATCGTCATGAACGCCTCCCATATCCCGACGGTGTTCGTGCAGATCTTCTCCTGCGCCTTCTCCGCCAAGGCGGTCTGGGGCGGGGCGGCCGGCGTCGCGGTGGCCACGGCGGCCCGCTACGGCATCGCCCGCGGCCTCTTCTCCAACGAGGCCGGCATGGGCTCGACGCCCCACGCCCACGCGGTGGCGAAGGTCAATCACCCCGTGGAACAGGGCGTGCTCGGCGTCATCGCCGTCTTCATCGATACCTTCGTCGTCCTGAACATCACGATCTTCACCGTCATGTCCTCCGGGATCCTCGATACGAACTTCAACGAGAAGGGCGAGCCCATCAAGAAGGGGATCGCCCTCGTCCAGGAGGCCTTCAAAGCGCACTTCATGGGGGAGTTCGGCTATACCTTCATCGCCATCTGCCTGCTGTTCTTCGCCTTCTCCACGATCATCGGCTGGTATTACTTCGGGGAGACGAACATCCGTTACCTCTTCGGCGCCAAAGGACTGCTTCCCTATCAGCTTATCGTCGTGCTGTGCATCCTGACGGGCAGCTGCCTGAAGATCGATCTGGTCTGGGAGCTCACGGACTTCTTCAACGGGATCATGGTCATTCCGAACCTCATCGCCCTGCTGCTCCTGAGCGGAAAGGTCGCCCAGCTCCTGAGGGAGTACAACGAGGGCAAACCCTTCGACCGCAATCGTCTGCTGTAACCGAGCCATCGGATCTTCAGGCTCCCCGCTGCCGGGCGGACAGGCCGTTCCCCTGTCCCTCCGAAAGCGGGGAGCTTTTTACTTGGGATATTGGGCCTCTGTCATAAAGTTCAGCGATACGTAATTTACCCTATTGCCGATCGCAAGGCGAAGGGCTAATATTTTCGCATAACAATTAGCACTCCGATAGCTTGAGTGCTGGCATAAATCAGGAGGGGATTTTTAATGAATCTCAAGCCGCTTGGAGACAGGATTGTCGTTAAGGTGCTCTCTCGCGAGGAGAAGACCAAGGGAGGCATCGTCCTTCCCGATACGGCCAAGGAGAAGCCGACGGAGGGCGAGGTCATGGCCGTCGGTTCCGGCAAGGTCCTGGACAACGGTCAGAAGCTGCCCGTCGAGGTGAAGGTGGGGGATCGCATCATCTTCAGCAAGTACGCGGGCACGGAGGTGAAGATCGACGGCGACGAGTACGTCATCTTCAGCGAGCGCGACGTTCTGGCTATCGTCGAGAAGTAGCACCATAAGTTTCTGACAGGAGGGACACCTATTATGGCTAAGATTCTTTCTTTCGGCGAGGATGCCCGCCGTGCAATGCTTCGCGGCATCGATAAAGTTGCGGATACGGTCGGTGTGACGCTTGGCCCCAAGGGGCGCAACGTGGTGCTGGAGAAGAAGTTCGGCTCTCCCACCATCACCAACGACGGCGTGACCATCGCCAAGGAGATCGAGCTCGAGGACCCGTTTGAGAACGCGGGCGCCCAGCTTCTCAAGGAAGTGGCGTCCAAGACCAACGACATCGCGGGCGACGGCACCACGACCGCCACGATCTTCTCCCGCGCCATCATCCGCGAGGGGATGAAGAACGTCGCCGCCGGAGCCAACGGCATGCAGATGCGTCAGGGGATCGAGAAGGCCATCGACTTCGTGGTCGACGAGCTGAAGAAGAAGTCCATCCCCGTCAAGGAGAAGGAGAAGATCGCCCAGGTCGCGGCCATTTCCGCCAACGACAGCGCCGTGGGCGCGCTGATCTCCGAGGCCATGAGCAAGGTGGGCGAGGACGGCGTCATCACCATCGAGGACAGCCAGACCGTCGGCACCACCCTCGAGATGGTGGAGGGCCTTCAGTTCGACAAGGGCTACATCAGCCCCTACATGGTCACCGACAGCGAGCGTATGGAGACCGGCTTCGACGACGCCTACATCCTGATTCACGACGGCAAGATCAGCAACATCAAGGACCTGCTTCCCGTCCTCGAGAAGGTCGTCCAGACCGGCAAGCCGCTGCTCATCATCGCCGAGGACGTCGAGGGCGAGGCCCTGGCCACGCTGGTCGTCAACAAGCTGCGCGGCGTCATGCAGGTCGCCGCGGTGAAGGCGCCCGGCTTCGGCGATCGCCGCAAGGCCATGCTGGCCGATATCGCCATCGTCACCGGCGGTCAGGTCATCAGCGAGGAGGTCGGCCTGAAGTTCGAGAACACCGAGCTCTCCATGCTGGGCAAGGCCAAGAAGGTCCGCATCACCAAGGAGGACACCACCATCACGCAAGGCGCCGGAAACTCCGAGGAGATCCGTAAGCGCGCCGCGCAGATCAAGAAGGAGATCGAGGACTCCACCTCCGACTACGACAAGGAGAAGCTGCAGGAGCGCCTGGCCAAGCTGGTGGGCGGCGTGGCCGTCATCCAGGTCGGCTCCGCTACGGAGACCGAGCAGAAGGAACTGAAGCACCGCATCGAGGACGCCCTCAACGCGACTCGCGCAGCCGTCGAGGAGGGAATCGTGGCCGGCGGCGGCGTTGCCGCGCTGAACTGCTCCGTTGCCCTCGAGCCCTTCGTCGAGAAACTGAAGGGCGACGTCCGGACGGGCGCTCAGATCGTCCTCAACGCCCTCAAGGCGCCCCTCTTCCTGATCGCCGAGAACGCCGGATACCAGGGCGACGTGGTGGTCGAGAAGGTTCGCACCCTTAAGGCCGGACAGGGGCTCGACGCCGCGACGGGCGAGTACACCGACATGATCTCCGTCGGCATCATCGACCCCGTGAAGGTCACCCGCTCCGCGCTTCAGAACGCGGGCTCCATCGCCGCGATGGTCCTGACGACCGAGGGTATCGTCGCCGACAAGCCCGAGAAGAAGGAGCCCATGCCGGGAGGCATGCCCGGCGGCATGGGCGGAATGGGAGACATGTACTAGACCTCCCGCGATACGTGAAGGCAAGAGAGCCCTGCGCCCCCGGCGCAGGGCTCTCTTTACGGGCGGGCAAAAGGCCTGGGACCGGCGGAGGTCCTGAAAGGCCGTTCGTCCGAATTACGTAGAACATTCTCGTACAGGCTTGCGAGCGGCCGGCGGCACGGGGCATGTTAAGATAGAGGAGAACCCGAGGCCCCGCGCTTTTTGCTGCGGGGGCTCGAAAACGTCTCGCAAAGCAGGTGTAGGACATGAAACGTTCTTTCGCTCGCGCTGTCGTTGCAGGACTGTCCGCGCTGACGGTCCTCTGCTCTTCCCTGCCCGCCTCGGCCATCGATATCGGCGACATCCTGAAGAAGGGTGCGCTCATCGTCGGAGGCGGAGCGGTGGTGACGGCCATAGCCGGCCCCATCAACGACTTCATCAACACGGTGACCCTCAACAAGGGGGCCAAGTTCCAGGGACATACGAAAGTGGTGCCCATCGTCTCGTTCGGAAGCGGCACGCATATCGGTGCGGCCCAGGTCGGGGGGCACTCCCGGACTGCGGTGAACAATACTCAGGCCGTCGCACAGCTGGAGGTCGATTTCAAAGGCGTGAGGGCCAAGATCCTCGTGCCCATCGATTCCCTCAATCCGGTCGAGCGTTTTCGTCGCGTTCAGGGCGTGGGGGTCACCGCGATCATCGACGTGAAGATCTGATTCTTTCCGGGGATGGGGGAACAAGAGGAGAGGGGCTCGCGGCCCCTCTCCTGGTATTCGCATCGGGGAGATGGGGTTGTCAGCCGGACCGGCCCCAGGACGCCGCTCCCGGTTTTTCGATGAGGTACGCCCAGGTCTTTCGGGGCAGGAAGTTCGACTGGCGCTTTGCGGATATCCTTTCCCTCACGGCGGTGCTGCGGAAAAACTCCTGCCAAAGCGCCTGGCAGACCTCCTCCTCGCGGGTGATTCTCAGATGGGCCGGGAGTGCCGCGTCCGTCAGAAACCAGCGTCCCGCCTCGTGCAGGGCTGCCCGCCCCCTGCCGGTGTCGTGGAGCACCCAGCGGGCAGGCAGCCTGCTGCGGAAGTGTCCGGCGAGGAGGGGCAGCACGTCGCAGTCCGGGGCAAAGGGGGCGTAATAGACCCCGCCCACATCCCGAAAACGGATGAGCCCCATCCAGCGGTGAAGCTCCCGGAACGAGCGTCTTGCAGCATGGAGGACGGCCCCCATGCATGGGGCCGCCAGGTCCGCTGCGGCCCTGGCCCCCTCCTTCCAGAGCCGAGAGAGGCAGCGCCACACCGCGAGGTCTATTCCCTTCTCCTCCGACATCAGGGCGAGAGAGGCTTCGGACATCCATCGTCGGCCCAGGCGCTCCTCCAGCACCGCGGCGGTCGCCTCCGCCAGGGAGGGGTCGCTCCTCACCTCCGTGCTGTCCAGCAGCACGCCGCTCGCCCCGTTCGGGGAAAAACGCAAAATGTCGTCGGGAAGGGCGCCGTCCCGGGCCGTCCTGTGCACGAGCGTCATCATCCCGTTCCAGGTGCCGTCGTAGACGTAGATCATCATCCCTCCTGCGGCGTGGGGAGGGTTTCCGGGAACGGCAGCCGGAGCTGGGGGGAGAAACGCCTTCCCTCCAGGATCGCCCGCAGCCCCTCCAAGGACGAGACGTATCCTGGCGCGGCCGACCTCTCTTCGAACCGCAGGAAGTGCTGGGCCCGTTTCATCGTGACGCCCAGGCGCCTGAGGTTGTCCCGGTCGAGCCGCCTCGCGCGCCGGGCCGTCAGGATGCGCCTGGCGGAGGTCACCCCGATGCCGGGTACCCGCAGGAGCGTCTCGTACTCCGCCCGGTTGGGGTCCACGGGAAAGAGATCCATGTGGCGCAGGGCCCAGGCGCTCTTGGGGTCCAGCCGTTCCTCGAGGTTCGGGTGGGCCTCGTCCACGATCTCGTCCGCGCGGAATCCATAGAAACGCAGGAGCCAGTCCGCCTGATAGAGACGATGTTCGCGCAGCAGGGGGGGCGCGGCGTTCAGGGCCGGCAGGGTGGGGTTGTCGTTGACGGGGACGTAGGCGGAGTAATAGACGCGTTTCAGCCCCATGCGGCCGTAAAGCCCCTCCGAAAGGCGCAGAAGGGTCAGGTCGGGCTCGGGCGTGGCCCCGACGATCATCTGGGTGCTCTGACCGGCCGGGGCGAAGGAAGGAGCCTTTTTCGCCGGACGGCGTTCCGAGGTTCGCTCCTCGATTCTTCCGCTGATGTACTTCATGGGGGTAAAGATGGACCCGGCGCTCTTCTGGGGCGCCCAAAGCCCCAGGCTGCGCTCCGTGGGAAGCTCGACGTTGACGCTCACGCGGTCGGCCAAGCGCCCCAGGACATCGACCAGCTCGTGGGAGGCCCCGGGGATGACCTTGGCGTGGACGTAGCCGCCGAAGCCGAACTCGCGCCGCAGCAGCGCGACCGTTCGGACGAGATCGAGCATGGTGTCGTCGGGGCTGCGCCGCACCGCGGAACTGAGGAAGAGTCCCTCGATGTAGTTGCGCCTGTAGAAGGCGGCCGTGATCTCCGCGACCTCCCGCGGCGTGAAGGAGGCGCGCGGCACGTCGTTGCTGCGGCGGTTGATGCAGTAGGCGCAGTCGTAAATGCAGTCGTTGGTGAGCAGCAGCTTCAGCAGGGAGACGCAGCGCCCGTCGTCGGACCACGTGTGGCAGACGCCCGCAGGGCAGGCATGGCCCAGCCTGCCCCTTCTTCCGCCGCGGTTCGACCCGCTGGATGCGCAGGAGACGTCGTATTTCGCTCCCTCTGTCAGGATGCTCAGTCGGCTCTGCAGGTCATGCCCCATCGCGGTCCCCTCCGTCGTGCCGATAGATGATCTACCACATTCGTCGCAACTTAATGCGTCGTTATTATAGCAGACCGGGGCCGCGTATGAAAAACGGGGCTCCGATGCCCCGAATAAAAAAGCGAGGGCCCCGGCATGGAGCCCCCGCATGACAAACAACTTGGAACAGGGATGCGCGTTCAGGGCAGCTTGGCCGACGTCATGGCCTTCATGATCATCTCCGCGGCCTCGCCTCGGGTCACGGGCCGGCCGAAATGGAACTCCCGCTCCGATTTGTAGAGGTCCAGGATGCCGAGCGGCGACAGGGCTTCCACGGCCGGAGCGTTGGGGTGTTTGGAGGAGGCGAAGAACGAACCCTTGCCCTTGGCTCTGGGGAAGGCCTCGGGATCGGAGAAGCCGAAGGTGTCGCAGAGGGCCTTGGCGAACCTTCCCCGGTTCACGAAGGCGTCGGTTTTGTCCCCGAGCTCGGGGAGGAGTCCGAGCGATGTCCCGGACGCCTTGCGGGCCTTTTCCATCATGGAGACTGTCTCGGCCCATGTGAGGATCTCGTCGATGCCGAAGGTCCCCTTGTCGTGCCCCTTGATGATGGCCATGGACAGGACGGGATCGTCGAGGTCGCTGATGTCGTAGGACGGAGCGTGAGGCGGTTCTATCGGGGTGATCAGGCCGTGGACGCTGGCGATCTGCGCGGCGTTGTAGCGGGGGTGTTCGGGGGGGACGTCCGAGTACTTGCAGAGCGACAGGACGACCCCTGCCTCCAGCAGGGCGCGCTGGACCCGAACGGCGGGCAGGTCGCGGGGCCGGACGCCCTCGCGTACGGAGAGGGCCGCAAGCGCCCCCGCGGCCTGGCCGGTCATCATGCAGATGGGCTGAAGGCGCAGGGCCCCGGCGGCGAGGCGCGTCATGGAGAGGTTCTTCTCGGCCGCCAGAAGCCCGTCGGTGTCCCGGGGGATGAGCGTGCGCAGGGGAACCTGAAACGGCCCCCGGGGTCGGTTGATCTGGGTGGAGGCCGCCTTCTCGTCGAACTTCCACTCCATATCCGAGTCGGTGTCCGCGCCGTGCAGGTCCAGGATATAGCCTCCGATCGCGATGGCGTCGGGGAATTCGTGGCTGGTCTGACCGTCGCGATAGCTCAGGGAGTTCTGCAGCAGCTCCGAGGAGGTCAGGGTGTAGTTCCCGACGATACGCCGCGATTCCCGGACGTAGGGGATGGCCGGCATCCGCCGCACGATCTCCAGCCATTCGTCCGGGAGCCCCTCGGCGGCCCGGGGCAGGACGGGATGGTGGTATTCGTCGTCGGCGACGGACCAGTTCTCCCCCAGCTCGTTTTGCATGTAATAGATGTAGTGGAGGGTCTTGATCAGGGCGTCCCGCTCCACCCTGCTGCGAAGGTCCGGGTTTTCGAGGTAGCCCGTGGGCAGTCCGCGCTTCCCCTCCCAGCCGTACTTTCCCGGGTAGTCGTTGCCCCAGTTGACGCCGCACTTCGATATATGGGGCCAGTTCTCGCGGTTCGCGTCGTACCCCCAGTAGTTGGAGGAGTCGGGAAGGCCGCGGTAGGCGTTGTGGCTGACGACGTTGACGGGGAGCGTCACGGGGTAGACGCCCTTGAAGTCCATGCCGTCCGGTGTGACGTAGCTCTCGTAATTGCGCCGCGCCAGCTCGTACCCGGGCAGGGGCGTGAGCACGCGCAGATGGTCCGGAATGCCCTCGGGGTATTTCTGGATGATGGCGACCCACGTGATGTCCTGAATCATGGCGTTGGGGTCGACGAAGGGGGAGATGGAGTTGCCGGCGCGGTACTCGGCATGAGCCAGGGGCAGGACATCGCCGTATTCCGTCGCGTCGATGAGGACGCGGCAGGCGACTTTCCGTGTGCCTCCGGCGTTCCTCACCGTCACTCCCCGGACCGTATTCTTCTCCATGGATACCGCGGCGACCTCCGAGGAGAGGAGGATGTCCAGGGTGTTCCTGCCCCCGGCACGGGCGTCGTCGACCAGCTCGTAGAGCATGCGCTGCCCGATGTGAGGCTCGAAGGCGACGCTGCGTGCATCCCAGTAGCACGTGCCCGTGGACTTGCCCATGGGCTCGTAATAACCCTGGACCTTGGACAGAAGTTCAAGGTAGAGTCCGCTGCGAAGACGGCTCAGGTCGTCCATCGTCGAGACCCCCGCGGCCGTCGCCTGCCCGCCGATCCAATCGCTCGGTTCCACGACGAGGACGCTGGCCCCGAGCCGCGCGGCCTGGATGGCGGCCGCGATGCCTCCGAAGCCCCCTCCCGCGACGACCACGTCGTAATCCCGCCTGCCGATGTGCTGAACGCTTTTGGCCTCCGCAGCGCCATCGAGGGACGCGAAGCCCGCCAACAACGCCAAAAAGAGGAATGTCGAAAAGACTCCCGCCGTACGACGCTTCACTGCTCTCGAGACGCTCAGGGAACTCAAAAGAAAACCTCCTGCCATGAAAGGTGGAAAACGGAGCATTTTTCCGCTTGTTATTGCTCTATCCGCTATTCGCCGCTGAGGCACACGCGTATCGTGCCGGCTGCGTACCGGGAGAAGGAGAAACGATGTCCCTTGGCTATCCAGTAGTATTCGTTCCTGCCCGTATCGAAACGGGGCATGGACCCGTACTTCTTCTGTCCCTGCCGCATCAGCTCGTCCATCGCGCGCAGCAGGTCGATGTTGCGCTCGAAGCGGCGGGAGAGATCGATCCTGTAGGCCGCGTCCTTCACCAGATAAATTTCGATGCCCATCTCCCCGTGCAGCCAGGAGCTGCGGAGAAGGTCGTCTCCACCTCCGACGGGGGTCGTCTCCGCCGGAGGCCCCAGAAGGGCTTCGGCGTCCTTCGCGGTCATGCCGGGAGACAGCTTCCCGGCCAGCTGCAGAAGGTCCTCGGCCGCGCTGGCGGCTAGGGCGGGGGCGCGGCCCGGCAGAAGCAGGAGACAGACAAAGAGAAAAACGATTCGCCGCAGGGGGGGGGCGGTATGGTTCCGTCCCGAGTCGTTCCGGTTCATGGAGGCTCACTCCGTCCTTTCGAACGCCGATTGATATCGACAATGCCGATGATAAAATGCGGGACACGACAAAAATAGATCATACACCATCCCCGGAAAAATTTCCTCATGGACCTCCCTCCGCGGTATAATAAATATTGTAGGATCATGGAGCGGGGAGATGGACAAAATCGTGTCCGTTCGTAAAATAGACGAATATTATATGAGCCGTGCGCTATCCCTGGCCTCCCGCGGACAGGGAGCCGCCTCGCCCAACCCGATGGTGGGCTGCGTGATCGTCCGCGACGGCCAGGTGATCGGGGAGGGGTATCATGCCCGCTGCGGCTCGGAGCACGCGGAGGTCGCGGCGCTCGGGGATCTCGCCCGCCGGGGCGGGACGGCCCGCGGCGCCGTAGTCTACGTCAATTTGGAGCCCTGCAGCCATTTCGGCAGGACGCCGCCCTGTGCGCCTCGCCTCGTCGAGGAGGGGGTCGCACGCGTCGTGGCGGGCATGGCGGACCCCAACCCCAGGGTGAATCGCGGAGGGTTGGAGATCCTGCGCGAGGGGGGCGTCGAGGTCGACGGGCCGTGCCTCGAGTCCGAGTGCCGTTGGCTGAACCGCGGTTTTATCCGGGTGCAGACCCTGGGACGCCCATGGGTGACGCTCAAGGCCGCGGCGGGGCTTGACGGCCGCATGGCGCTTCCCCATGGCGAGAGCCGGTGGATAACGGCTCCCGAGTCCCGTCAGTGGGCGCATCGGATGCGCGCCTCTCACGATGCCGTCATGGTGGGGGTGGGGACGGTGCTGCAGGACGACCCCGAGCTGACCGTACGCGACGCGGAGGGGGAAAGCCCCCTTCGGGTCGTGGTGGATTCCCGTCTCTCGACCCCCGTCTCCGCAAAGGTGGTGACGGGGTCGGGAGGCTGTCTGATCTTCACCTGCTGTGAGGACCCCGCCAGGGCGGACGCACTGACGGCCGCAGGGGCGCGGGTCCGCAGGGTGCCCGAGCGCGGCGGGAGGGTGGACCTCGAGTCGGTGCTGTCGTCCCTGGCCGAAGAGGGGGGCCTGAGCCTCATGGTCGAGGGGGGCGCAGGGGTCCTGACGGCGTTTATGGAGCTTGGGCTTGCGGACAGCCTGGCCCTCTTCACCTCGTGCCGCATCATGGGGGAGGGGCCGGGAATCGGGACGGGCCTGCGTTTGGGCGCCATGTCCGAGTCCCTCCTTTTGCGGGACGCGACGGTGCGCCGGGTGGGGCCCGATTTTCTGACGGAGGCGCTTTTTTCATGTTCACCGGGCTTGTAGAGGCGGTCGGCGCGGTGCGCGCCTTTCGCAGGGCGGAGGAGGTCTCTTTGCTGTCCATCGAGTGCCCCGCCCTGGCGTCCGAGCTGGTGCTGGGGCAGTCCGTGGCGGTGAGCGGCGCATGCCTTTCCGTCGTGGCCCTGCACGGGGACGTCTTCGACGTGGAGATGATGCCGGAGACCGCGGAGCGCACGTGGTTCGCCGACCTGAGGCCGGGGACCCTCGTCAACCTGGAGCGGGCCATGGCCCTGGGGGATCGGCTGGACGGGCACCTGGTCCTGGGGCATGTCGACGGGACCTCCGTCCTGAAGCGCCTCTCGGGGACCGGGCGGACCCGGGTGGCCTGTTTCGGCGCCGAGCCGCCGCTGCTGAGGGGGATCGTCCCCAAGGGGTCGGTTGCGATAGACGGCGTCAGCCTGACCGTCATCGGCGTCTCCGCCTCGGATTTCTCCGTCGGTCTCATCCCGACGACGCTCGAGTCCTGTACCCTGGGGCGGATGGCGGTGGGGACCGTCGTGAACCTGGAGACCGACATTTTGGGCAAGTACGTGGAACGCCTTCTGGGATCTCGAGGCTCCGGAATGCGTCTGTCGATGGAGGAGCTGAGAGACCTTGGATACTGAAGTGCGGAATTGGGAAGCGGGATCGGTCTTCAACACGGTCGAGGAGGCGATCGAGGACATCCGCCAGGGGCGTATGGTCCTCGTCGCGGACGACGAGAACCGGGAGAACGAGGGCGACCTTATCGTGGCCGCGGCGCACGCGACGGCGGATAACGTCAACTTCATGGCCCGGTATGCACGGGGCCTGATCTGCGCCCCCGTGTCGGGGGAGATCGCCCGAAGGCTGCGTCTCGACCCCCTGACCGCGCACAGCACGGGCAGGAAGTCCACCGCGTTCCTGGTCACGGTGGACGCCCGTGAGGGGACGACGACGGGGATCTCGGCGGAGGAGCGTGCCCTTACGGCCCGCCTCCTGTCCGATCTCGAAGCCCGTCCCGAGGATTTCCTGCGCCCCGGGCACCTCTTCCCCCTGGAGGCCCGCGAGGGCGGCGTCCTGGTGCGCGCCGGCCATACCGAGGCCACGGTCGACCTCGTGCGACTGGCCGGGCTGCCCGCCGCCGGGCTCTGCTGCGGGGTGATGAACGACGACGGGACCATGGCGCGGCTTCCGGACCTGATCGCGTTCGCGAAACGGCATGGGCTGAAGTTCGTCGCGGTGAAGGACCTCATCGCCTGGCGTTGCGCCCGGGAGAAGCTGGTCGAAAAGCGGGTCGAGGTCAATCTCCCGACGGACTTCGGCCTCTTCTGCGTCCACGCCTACCGCAGCAAATTGCAGGACGACGACGCGCATACCCACGTCGCCTTGGTCAAGGGGGACATCTCGGGGCCGAACCCCGTCCTGGTTCGGGTGCACAGCGAGTGCTTCACCGGGGATATCTTCGGTTCCCTGCGCTGCGACTGCGGCCCTCAGCTCCATGCGGCCCTCTCCATGATCGAGAAGGAGGGCGCGGGCGTTCTGCTCTACATGCGGCAGGAGGGGCGCGGCATCGGCCTGCTCAACAAGCTGAGGGCCTACCGGCTGCAGGACGAGGGGATGGATACGGTCGACGCCAATGTGGCGCTGGGCTTCCCCCCGGACCTCCGGGACTACGGCACGGGGGCGCAGATTCTCATGGACCTCGGGCTGAGGAGGATTCGGCTGCTGACGAACAACCCCAAGAAGGTGATCGGCCTCGGGGGATACGGGCTCGAGATCGTGGACCGGGTCCCTCTGGTGATCGAGCCGAACGAGTACAACGAGAGGTATATGCGGACCAAGGAGCTGCGGATGGGGCACGTGCTGCACGGGATCTGAACGTAGCTTTTTACTTGCAGGGGAGCCTGCTCCCTTGGCGGGGGCGGAGCCCCTGAATGGGGTTGTTTATCGAGTCGTTTAAGGAGGCTTATCTGCGATGCGGACGATAGAGGGAAAATTGCTGGGAACGGGGCTTTCCGTGGCGATCGTGGTCTCCCGATTCAACGACCTGATCTCCGAAAAGCTGCTGGAGGGGGCCAAGGACGCGCTTCTGCGCCACGACGTGTCCCATCAGGCCGTGGAGGTCTTCAGGGTTCCGGGGGCCTGGGAGCTGCCCCTGGCGGCCAAGGAGCTGGCCCTGAGCGGCAAGTACGACGCGATCATCGCCCTGGGGGCGGTCATACGGGGCGACACGCCGCACTTCGACTACGTCTCCGCCGAGATGTCGAAGGGGCTGGCGCAGGTGGGGCTGGAGCACCGGGTTCCGGTGGTCTTCGGCGTCCTGACCTGCGATACCCTGGAGCAGGCCCTGCTCCGCGCGGGCAGCAAGGCGGGCAACAAGGGGGCGGACAGCGCGCACACCGCCATCGAGATGGCCAACCTGCTGAGGAATATCCGCCTTTCCGGGGGGGCGAAGGGGGAGCTGCGCGATGCTTGACCTGCGCTGGATCCTCGCGAACCGCGAGGAGGCGGAACGCTGTTTGAGGAACCGACGGCACGATTTCGACCTCGGCGTCCTGGAGTCGCTGGACGGAAGGCGCCGCAGGCTGATCGCCGAGACCGAGGAACTGAAGGCCCGGAGGAACGAGGGGTCCCGTAAGGTCGGGGAGGCGAAGCGGTCGGGGACGGACGCGTCCGCCCTCATGGAGGAGATACGCCTCATGGGGGACGGCATCCGGGAGCGGGATTCCGCCCTCGCGGAGGTCGAGGACGAGCTGAAACGCATCCTGATGACCCTGCCCAACCGCCTGCACGAGAGCACGCCCGTGGGCGCGGACGAGAACGACAATCCCGTGGTGCGCTCCTGGGGCGCGCCGAAGGACTTCGGCTTCGAGCCCAAGCCCCATTGGGAGCTGGCCGAGGATCTGGGGATCATGGACTTCGAGAAGGGCGTCATGCTCGCCCAGAGCCGGTTTACCCTCCTGAGGGGCATGGGGGCCCGGATGGAGCGGGCGCTGATCTCCTTCATGCTGGGCCTGCACACCACCCGGCACGGCTACATGGAGATGGAGCCGCCCTTCATGGTGCGCTCCGAGATCCTGGAGGGGACGGGACAGCTTCCGAAGTTCGCGGAGGACCTCTATCGGATAGAGGGGGAGGACCTCTGGATGATCCCGACCGCGGAGGTGCCCCTGACGAATCTGCACCGGGGGACGATCCTGGAGGAGTCCGACCTTCCGAAATATTACACGGCCTATACCCCATGTTTCCGCCGGGAGGCCGGCTCGGCGGGGCGCGACGTCCGGGGGATGCTGCGCCAGCATCAGTTCGACAAGGTGGAGATGGTCAAGCTCTGCACACCGGAGACGAGCTACGAGGAGCTGGAGAAACTGACGGCGAATGCGGAGAGGGTGCTGCAGCTTCTGGAACTGCCCTACCGCGTCGTGGCGCTCTGCTCCGGCGACATCGGGTTCGGGGCGGCCAAGACCTACGACCTCGAGGTGTGGCTTCCCTCTCAGGGCAAGTACCGTGAGATCAGCTCCTGCAGCAATTGCGAGGACTTCCAGGCCCGCCGCATGGATACGCGCTACCGGCCGGCCGGCGGGGGGCGGCCCCGCTTCGTCCACACCCTCAACGGATCCGGTGTGGCGATTGGACGGGCGTTGATAGCCGTTCTGGAGAACGGCCAGGCTCAGGACGGAAGCATCAGGATCCCGGAGGCGCTCGTCCCCTATATGGGCGGCGTGGCCGAGCTCCGAAGGAACTAGGGGGCGTCTCGGTGGCCGGCTATGCGGCGATGGTGGCGGGGTGCGGCGCCGCGGCGCTGCTCTGCGTCGGGGTCCAGTATTGCGCGAAGCGGATGCTGGAGCCCCGCCAGTACGGCTATTTCCGCGACCTTCTGCTGGCGGGGTGCTGGATGCTCATGGCGCTGTGGTTTGGCGACGTCAACGCCCGTATCGTGGTGGGAGGCGCCTTTCTGGCCGGGATCGCAGGCCTTGGCGAGGATCTGTACTCCGACCGGCGCTGGCGCCTGGGCTACCTTCTGATCGGCCTCTTCTGCGCGCTCGCCGGTCCCTCGATCGCCTTCCTGAGGTTCGCGGATGGGGAGTATGTCTACTTGACGCCCCTGGCCTCGCTGGTCGCCACAACCCTCTGGTTCACCCTGTTTCCCCTGTTGTTTCGTCATCTGGACGAGATTCCGGGGCTGCTGGGCCATATCCTCGCCGTCACGTTCTCGCTCATGCTCATGGCGGTGCTGCTGATGGGGCGACCCGCGGCCGATGCGTTCTTCATGGCCTTTTCGGGGATGGCCCTGCTCGGCGCCTTCTGGAGCCGGTTCGGCAATGCCTACAGGCAGGCGGGGCATGCCATGTCCGCGATGTGGAGCGTCCTCGCGGCCGGGACGGCGGTGCTGGGCGGCAGCAAGGGCATCGTCTTCAGCTCCATGCTCTTTCTCTCCCTGGGGCTCTTCGCGATTCCCCTGGCGGAGGTCTCGCTGCACTGGGCCAGCATGTTCTTCACGGAGCATCCCTACGGGACGGAACGGCTTTACCGCCGCATGATCGCCCGGGGCCTCGAGCACCCCGACGCCGTTCGGTTCGTCGCGGGGCTCTGTGCGCTCGTGAGCATCGCCGCGGCGCTCCTCCAGTCTCCGACGACCTACCGGGCCTGGGGTTGGTGGCTGGCCGCCGGGCTCTGTTCCCTGGGGGTGGTGCTGCCCCTCCTGCTGCGCCGCCGGTCCCGGTCGCCGATGAATGGGGAGAAGCCGTCGCTCTGGGGTGTTCGGATCGACAACGTCTCCATGAATTACGCGGTGTCCCGGGCGCGGGGGCTGATCCTGAGCCCCGGGGAGGAGGCCCGGCTCGTCGCGACCGTCAACGCCCTGGGGATGGAGGAGGCCGTGCGGGACCCCGACTACCGGGCGGCCCTTGGCGATGCCTCCATGGTCCTGGCGGATGGGGTCGGGCTCCTCTGGGGAATGCGCTTTCTGGGCATGTCCCTGCAGGAACGGGTGACGGGGATCGATTTTGCCGAGCAGCTCTGCCGCGTCGCGGCGGTCGAGGAGTGGCCCGTATACTTTCTGGGCGCCAGGGGGGACACGGCCGCGGCCTGCGCGGAGGCCCTCTCGGTGCGCTGTCCCGGGCTGATCGTCGCGGGCGCGCGGGACGGGTACTTCGACGTCGAGGACGCGGCCGTGGCCGACGCCGTCGCGTCGAGCGGCGCGCGCATCCTCCTGGTTGCGATGGGCCTCCCCCGGCAGGAGAAGTGGGTTGCGCTTCATAAAAAACGACTGGGCGGCCTCCTGGCGGTAGGGGTGGGGGGCGCCTTCGACGTGTTTGCCGGCCGCCTCTCCCGGGCTCCGGCCCTGGTGCAGAGGATCGGGATGGAATGGTTCTACCGGCTCTGTCAGGAGCCGGGCCGCTGGAGTCGGGACCTGAGGCTGGCGTCCTTCGTCCTCCGCGTCCTGGCGACGCGCCTGGGGCTGTACGGGAGAGGGGCGCCTCGCTGAGCGCAGGTTCGGCGCGGCGCAAGCGCGACGTCAAGACGTAAAAATGAAGATCGTCGTCCTGGCCGTCGGCAGGCTCAGGGAGAAAAGGCTGGCCTCCCTGGCGGACGAGTATCTGGCGCGGATTCGGCCCGCGGGGCTCGTCGGCGTGGAGCGGGTGCCCGACGTCGCCGCCGCCCGGCCGGTGGAGGCGGTCGAGCGCGAGGGGCAGGAGCTCTTGAAGCGCATCCGGCCTCGGGACTGCGTCGTGTTGCTCCGGGAGGACGGGACGGAACGGTCCAGCCGGGAGCTGGCCTCCTTTCTCTCCGAGAGGATGGAGGCGACGGCGGGACGCGTGGTGATGATCGTCGGCGGCCCCTGGGGCACGAGCCGCGGGCTGGGGGACCGGGCCGACGCCCTCCTGTCCCTCTCCCGCATGACGTTTACGCACGAGATGTGTTTCCTCTTCCTCGCCGAGCAGCTGTACCGCGCCTTTTCGATCCTGGCGGGGACGGGATATCATCATTAAAAATTAACATGGGGGCGTTGTCCCCGTATGAACTCAGGAGGTTTTCGCAGGTGAAGCTGAACAACATGATGAAGCAGGCCCAGAGGATGCAGGCCCAGATGATGGAGATCCAGGAGAAGCTCGGGGAGGAGACCGTCGAGGCCAGCGTCGGAGGCGGGATGGTCAAGGCCGTCTTTACGGGGCAGGGCGCCCTGGTGGAGATCCGCATCGACCCCGAGGTGATCAAGCCCGAGGAGCGGGAGATGCTGGAGGACCTGGTGACTGCGGCGGTCAACGAGGGGCTGCTGAAGAGCAAGGAACTGGCGAACGCCCGGATGGGCGCCGTCACCGGCGCCCTGGGCTCGCTGGGGCTGGGCTTCTAGGGCGCGCTCCTTGGACCCGATCGCCCGCCTGATCTCCCATTTCACGAAGTTTCCGGGCGTGGGGAACAAGAGCGCCCGGAGGATGGTCTTCTACCTTCTGAAACAGGACGCCGCGCAGCTCAGGGAGCTTGGCGCGGGCATCGCCTCTCTCAAGGACGACCTTCACACCTGCAGCGAGTGCGGAAACATATCGGACGGGGATCCCTGTCCGATATGCCGCGACGCCCTGCGGGACCGCAGGACGCTCTGCGTCGTGGAGAACATCGACGACCTCGTCTCCTTCGAACAGGCCGGCATCTACAACGGGCTCTATCACGTGCTGGGGGGCAGGGTCTCCCCGTTCGACGACGAGGACCTGAGCCCGGAGAGCGTGGAGTTCCTTCTGAGGCATATCCGGGACCTGAGGGCCGAGGAGGTCATCATCGCGACGAACCCCCGCATGGAGGGCGACCTCACCTACTATGCCCTTCTGGACATCCTGCGGGGGCTCGACGGCCCGGAGGAAAAGTCGGGTGGGAAGCTCAGGGTCACGCGCCTTGCCTTCGGGCTTCCGGTCGGAGGCTCCATAGAGTTTGCGGACCGCATGACGCTCCATACGGCGCTCGAGTCCCGGACGACGGCCCTGCGGGACTGACGGGTACGGAACCGTAAGGACGGGCTCACGAGGATGAGAGCATGAAGAGGAGATCATGAGGTCGAGACCGTGAAGCGTTTTTCGTTTCTGATCGTTGCGGGAGGAAGCGGGAGCCGCATCGGCGGGGAGAGGAAGCAGTTCCGGCTCCTGGAGGGGCGGCCGCTGTGGCGCTGGAGCGCGGACCTGGCGGCGTCCCTGTGGCGCGACGGGATCGCGGAGGTCGTCCTGGTCCTTCCCCGCAACGAGGTTGCCCCTCAGTCCTGGCCGGAGTCCGGTCCCATCCCGCTCCGTCTGGCCGAGGGGGGGGCCTCGCGGCCGGAGTCCGTCATGAACGGCCTTGCGGCCTGCTCTTGCGATTACGTGATGGTGCATGACGCGGCCCGTCCCCTCGTGAGCGGGGGCCTGCTGAAAAAACTGATGGAGGCGACGGACGAGCGATTCGGGGCCGTTCCCGTCCTGCCGGTCGCCGAGGCGGTCAAGCGCATCGACGCGGGGGGCCGCGTCGGCTCTGTGGACCGCGAGGGGCTCTTCACGACCCAGACGCCCCAGTCCTTTTTTCGCAAAAGGCTGGCGTCCGTCCTGGAGAGGTACGGGGCGTCCGTCAAGGACGAGGCCGAGGCCTGGCTTGCCGCGGGGCTGGAGCTTCGATGTCTGGAGGGGGAGCGCTTGAATTTCAAGGTTACGTGGCCGGAGGACCTGCGCGTGGCGAGGGCTCTGGCCCGTGAGCGTGGAGGGGGGGCGGTCCGTACCGGCCTGGGGTACGACGTGCACCGCCTGGTTCCGGAGCGTCCGCTGATCCTGGGAGGGGTCCGCATCGAGGACTCCCCCCTGGGGCTTCTCGGGCACTCGGACGCGGATCTCCTGGCCCATACCGTCTCGGACGCCCTGCTTGGGGCGGCGGGCCTGCCGGATATCGGCAATCTGTTCCCCGCCTCGGACGGGGCCTATCGGAACGCGGACAGCATGGAGCTGCTGCGGCGCGTCGTGGAGAGGGTCCGGGAGGAGCGATGGAACGTCGTCTGGGTGGATGCGGTGATTCAGGCCCAGATCCCGCGCCTGAACGTCCACCTGCCCGAGATGCGGTCCCGGCTCTCGGCGCTGCTGAACCCCGGCGGCCCGAACTGCGTCAACCTCAAGGCGAAGTCCGCGGAGGGGACGGACGACCCCGGCCTGGGACGCTCCATGACCTGCTGGGCGGCCGCGACCCTGGCCCGCGAGGGGGTGGAGGAGTGATCCGGACGCGCTTCGCCCCCTCGCCCACGGGGGAGCTCCACATCGGAGGGGCCCGGACGGCGCTCTTCAATTTCCTGCTCGCCCGCTCGGCGGGGGGGCAGGGCCGGTTTGTCCTTAGGATCGACGACACGGACGCGGAACGCTCGCGCAGGGAGTTCGAGTTCAAGCTGATGGAGGACCTTCGCTGGCTCGGGCTGGATTGGGACGAGGGGCCGGATGGCCCCGGAGGCGTCCCCTGTCGGCAGAGCGAACGCCTTGGCCTCTATGCGGAATGGATGCTCAGGCTTCGCGAGGCGGGCGCCATCTACCCCTGCTTCTGCTCGGACGAACGGCTCGGCGCCCTGCGCCGGGATCAGGCGGCCCGAGGCGAGCCGCCGCGCTACGACGGGCGCTGCCGGGCGTTATCCTCCGGAGAGGCCAAGCGCCGCATCGCCTCCGGTGAAAAACCGTGCTGGCGTTTCGCGCTGGGGAGCGAGTCCATCGTCTTCGAGGACGCGGTGCGGGGCCGTCAGGTCTTCCCGGCGGGGACCATAGGGGACTTCGTCCTGGAGCGGAGCGACGGCATGCCCACCTACCTCTTCGCCTCCGCCGTGGACGACCTCGCGATGGAGATCACGCATGTGGTGCGGGGGGACGAGCACGTCCCCAACACGGCGCGCCAGTTGGCGATCCTGGACCGGCTGGGCTGCCCCCGTCCCGTCTTTGCGCACATCCCCATGATCCTGTCGGCGGACCGGCAGAAGCTCAGCAAGCGGACGGGGTCGACCTCCATCCGGGAGTACCGGGAGCGGGGTTTCCTCCCCGAGGGGCTTGTCGCCTATCTGGCGACCCTGAGCTGGTCCCCCGGGGACTCCGTCTCCCCGTTCTCGTTGGAGTCGCTCGCCGGAGCCTTTTCTCTCGACCGTATCTCCCGCTCCTCCCCCCTGCACGACGAGTCCCACCTGCTGCACTGGCAGAGGGAGGCGATGCGCCGAAGGGGGACGGCCCGCATCCGGCAGGAGATTGCGGAGCGGGATCCCCGGTTCGGGGTTCTTGGGGACCGGCTCGATGTCCTGATAGGGGACCTCCTGGACGAGCATCCCCTTACGGGGGAGCTGGAGCAGGCCCTGGCGTTTCTCGTGGAGCGGCCGACCGGCGAGAAAACGGAGTGGATGCCGATCCTGGCATCCGCCCTGGGGAAGCTGGAGCCCTGGACCGAGGAGGAATTGAACGGCCTGCTGCGCGCGTTCATGAGGGAACGGGGAATGAAGGGAAAGGAGTTCTTCCATCCCTTGAGGCTCCTGCTGACGGGACGGGAACGGGGGGCCGCGCTGCCGCTTGTCCTGCTCGCCCTGGGGCGCGAGGAGGCCGTGTCCCGTCTTGCGGGCTGATGCCTGGGAGGTCATGATGAGCGTCGTCTATTCGCGCAACAGATTTTTTGACGTGGAGAACTGGACGGGGGCCGAGGTGCTCGGAGGCTTTGAGGACGTGGTGCACGTCGACGACGCTTCCGACCTGACCGTCTTCGAGGCCTATGAGGTTTCGATCGAGGATTCCTGGCCGAGCTTCATCCGGGACCAGTCCCTGTGACCGGTCTGTTCCGATAGGGATGCAGGAACCGGTCCCGCTCGGGATTACCGGGGCGGAGCTTGCTGGAACTTTTCTTATCGGTCTGTCCCGTCCGGCCCCTGGCCGCCCCACTCGACGAGGGTGAAGCCCTTTCGGACGAAGGGCGTCAGCTCCTGCTGTGGAACGGAGATCGGGACATTCAGGGGCCGGTAGGCCATGAAGACGCGCAGGACGCTGTCGGGCCTCGGTGTGACGGCCAGCGGGGCGGAGTCGGTGTAGTTCCTC
>NZ_CAUUGJ010000024.1:0-24811 GCF_963544685.1 uncultured Fretibacterium sp.
CGAGGAGTGCTCCTTCGCCGGAAAGTTCGTGGAGCTGAAGAGGACGACGGTAGGCCGGAACAGCAAGGTGCCGCATCTCACCTACTTGGGCGACGCGCGTTTGGGGAAGCACGTCAATATCGGGGCCGGGACCATCACGTGCAATTACGACGGCCGCAACAAGCACCCCACGACGATCGGCGATCGCTGCTTCGTCGGGTCGGATACGATGTTCGTTGCCCCGACGGAGATGGGGGACGACGCCTCGACCGCCGCAGGATCGGTCATCACGGACCCCATTCCGGACGGCGCCTTGGGGGTGGGGCGGGCCAGGCAGCGCAATATCGAGGGATGGGCGCTTCGCAGGAACCAACTGGGACGACGGGGAGGCTGATAATCGTGTCGGGAGTGAAGGACCTCAAGATTTTTTCAGGGACGGCGCATCCGGATTTCGCCAAGCGCATCTGCAGCGAGTTGGGGGTGCGGCTTTCGGCGGCCCGCCATTATCGTTTTTCGGATGGGGAGATCGGGCTCTCCATCGACGAGAGCGTCCGGGGGGCCGATGTCTTTGTCGTTCAGCCGACATCCTCTCCGACAAACGACAACCTGTTTGAACTTTTGATCATGATCGACGCCTTCAAGAGGGCCTCCGCCAGCCGCATCAACGTGGTGACTCCCTACTTCGGCTATGCGAGGCAGGACCGCAAGAGCAAACCTCGCGAGCCGATCACCGCGAAGCTCGTCGCCAACCTTCTGACCCACAGCGGCGCGGACCGCGTGATTACGGCGGACCTCCATGCGGGACAGATTCAGGGATTCTTCGATATCCCCGTGGACCATCTGACGGGAATGCCCCTCCTTGCCTCTCACTTCAAGGAGATGCTGGAGCCCGAGCTTCAGCGCGGGGAGGTCGTCGTGGTCTCGCCCGATGTCGGCGGCGTGGTGCGGGCACGGCGTTTTGCCGTCATGCTCAAGACGGACCTGGCCATCGTCGATAAAAGGCGTTCCTACGAGGTCGCGAACTACTGCGAGGTCATGGACATCATCGGCGAGGTGCGGGGAAAGACGGCGGTCCTGGTCGACGACATCATCGACACGGCGGGGACGATCTGCAATGCGGCCGCAGGGCTGAAGGAACGCGGATGCCGGACGGTGTACGCCTGTGCGACGCACTCGGTGCTCTCCGGGCCCGCAATGGAGCGCATCGCGAAGTCCGAGATCGAGAAGCTGGTCTTTTCGGATACGATCCCCATCCCGGAATCCAAGCGTTCGGAAAAAGTGCAGCAGCTTTCCATCGCCCCCTTGTTTGCGGAGGCCATCCTGAGGGTCCACAGCGACCGGTCGGTGAGCAGCCTGTTCGATAAATAAGGACACGGCGGCAAATAAAGGAAAACGCTGATTTAATTGATGAAGCCCCCCGGTGGTACCCCAGCTTGCCTGTTTTTGGGAAGAAACTTGCCGGGGCCGCCGCTATCCCTGGAAGGAAGCCTTTCGGCAGCCGCTCGCTTCGCTTGCGGGCCGATCAGTCTCGGGATGGGGGCATGGGGCGAAGCCCCATATTAAAATTAAAATTTACGTCAGCGCTGTCCCACCGCGGGCGAAATGCCTGCGGAGGCGGTAATATAAAGCGTCAAAAGGAGTTGTCGAGAATGTCTGAGCGAGTAACGTTAGTGATGGAGCCCAGAGAGAAGAGCAGCAAGGGGGAGAACAGGAGGCTGCGCAAGGCCGGTTGGACGCCCTGCGTCTTCTACGGCCCCGAGGTTGAGGAGCCCGTTTTGGGAAAGATCGCCTCGAAGAGCCTGGAGCGTCTGCTTGCGAGCGGGCGCTGGGAGGCCATGCGCCTGACGGTGAAGCTTCCCTCCGGCGCGGAGGAGATGTGCATCGTCCGCGAGGCGCAGCGCGACCCCCTGACGGATAAACCCGTCCACATCGATTTCCTTCGCCTGATTAAGGGGCGCAAGATCTCGGTCAAGGTTCCCGTGAAGGTTCAGGGGCGCGAGGTCTCTCCGGGCCTCAAGGATGGCGGTGTTCTGGAGAGCGTGCACGAGCTCGAGGTCGAGACGCTGCCGATGAGCATTCCCGAGAGCATCGTCGTGGATATCTCGGAGCTGAAGCTTGGGGACTCCCTGCACGTGCGGGACCTCTCGTTGGGGGAGAACGTGACGCTGTTGGCGGAACCGGACGAGGTCGTGGCCATCATCGTGGTTCCGAGAGGCGTGGAGGAGTCCACCGTCGAGGAGGAGCCCGCCGAGGTGGAGGTCGTGGCCAAGGGCAAGGCGGCCAAGTCCGAGGAGGAGCAGGACAACTAGACCGCCGGCATTCGCGGGGGAGGTGTCGGTGTGAAGCTGATCGCAGGCCTGGGGAACCCGGGGCAGGAGTACGCCTTCACCCGGCATAACATGGGCTGGCTTGCCGTGGACCACCTGGTGCTGCGCAGCGGCCTGGGGAGGCCCCAGCTGAAATTCCGGGGCGAGTTTTGGCGTATGCAGGACTGCATCCTGTTAAAGCCCCTGACTTTCATGAACCTGAGCGGAGCGGCGGTACGGGAGGCCTTCGACTTCTACAAGCTGACGCCTGCCGACGTGCTGGTGATCTATGACGATCTGGCGCTGCCCTACGGGCAGCTTCGCCTGCGCTCGTCGGGCAGTGCGGGAGGGCACAACGGGTTGGCCTCGGTCATCTCCGTGCTGGGGACCCTGGAGGTTCCGCGCCTGCGCATCGGTTTGGGAGACGCCCCCGGAAGCAGGGTCGGCCGGGTGCTGGGGCACCTGACGAAAGCGGAGACGGAGGCCCTGCCCGCCGTCCTCGACGACGTCGAGAAGGCGGTGGACGCCTGGCTTCACCTGGACATACAGCGTGCGATGAGCCGGGTGAACGCCCCCAGGGGCGAGTCCCGGGAGTAGGATATGGGATGAAGAACGGAGGGGACGGTGCCGTCCCCTCCGTTCTTATATACTCGGCACCGGCCGCAGGAATCGCTGCACTCCAACGGGATGACCTTCTTGGAATCCGCGCGGCGCAGGGGTCGGATAAACGAACAAATTTTGGTCGTCTGCGCGGGCCGCCGGGGAAAGCAGGGCGAAATAGGCGAAACCTGAGAGACCGGAGCGGGAGAACGCCGATATAATAAAGGGGAACGGTTAGTTTCCATCAGTATCCCGAGAGGAGGGGATTTTTTTGCAGACGCAGGTGTGGTCCGGTACCAACTGGCCCCTGATCGTGGGGCTGATCTTCGGCAGCGCCGCCTTGGCCCTGTTGGGCGATGTCCTGGGCTTCAAATACGGGAAACAGCGCATCTCCGTCTTCGGCCTGCGCCCCAGATACACCAGCCGTCTGATCACGGCCGTTACGGGGGCGATCATCTCCATCGTCATCCTGACGGTCCTCTCCCTGTTCTCTCAGGATGTCCGTACCGCCCTGTTCAGCATGCAGTACATCCAGCAGCAGCTGATGGATTTGCGCGTGCAGCTGCAGAGCAGTCAGAACAATACAGACCAGGCCCTGGAGGACCTTTCTCTTGCCCGCAGCAGCCTGGAGAATCAGCAGGGCCTGCTGCAGACAACCACGGTCAGCCTGGACCTTGCCCGCTTCGATCTCGAATCCCTTCGCAACGACAAGCTGGTCCTGGAGAACGAGAAGAGCGAGCTTGGGGCTGAGGTTACGTCCATGAGAGAGGAGTCCGAGGAGCTCAAGCGCGCCCTGAGCTCCATGCGCAGCGAGGCCATTGCGCTTCACGCCAATGTCCTTCTGGCGCAGCAGGTCGTACTCCCCAACAGCTCTGCCGCCCAGGTGAGCGAGGACCTTCAGGCCCTCGCAAAGAACGTTCGGCTCTCCGTCCTCTCCGGGCTCTCGGAAAAGCTGAGCCAGGGGATGCGGGACCTGACGATCGCTTTTGATCCTGCCGAGGAGGCCGAGCTGATCGAGCGCCTGACGAATTCTTCCGAACGCTCCTACGTCAGGGCCCTGTCCGCGGAGAACGTCGCCCTGGGAGAGCCGGTCAAGGTCCGGCTCGAGACGGGGACGAGCTATCGGATTTATACCGCCGAAGAGCCGGTCTACCGTAAGCTGGTCCACGCCCAGCGCGCCGATTTCGACGCCGAGGAGGCGCTGCATCTGTTTTTGCGCGAGCTCAAGCTCAAGGCCATCCGCGATGGGGTCCTCCCCGACCCTGCCACGAACAGCGTGGGGACCGTGGAGGGGGTCACCTTTTTCGATGTCGTGGAGAGCCTGAAGGACGTCCATGCGCCGGTGATCGTCAGCGCTTTGGCCTCCCATGATATCTATACGGAGGGACCGGTCGACATCAAATTCGTGTTGGAGGAGTAGGCCGTTGTCCGTGGCCGGTGTGCGCCCCGGCTGCACCGGGCGGGGCGGCCGCGGAAACACGGCGCCGTCTTGGGACTGAGAATTTTTTCTGTCCATCCGGCGGCGAGGGGGAGAAGATGAGGGACGAATACGTTTTTTACGACAGCAAATACGCGGTCACGGCCCCGGAGCTTCAGGACCTGTACCGGTACACGGGGTGGGGGCGCAGCCGGTCCGTCGAGGGAATCCAGGCGATGCTCGACGGGACCAGCATCTGCTTTTCCGCCCGTCATCAGGATAAATTGGTTGGCTTCTGCCGCATGATCACGGATTTCGTCTACAGGGCTTCCCTCTGGGATGTCATCGTGCACCCCGCACATCAGGGGCAGGGGCTGGGAAGCTCCCTGGTCGACTACGCGCTGAACCACCCCGCCATACGCGGCATCCCCATGATCCTGACCTACACCAGCGAGTGGGAGTCCTTCATGGAATCCCGCGGATTCGAGCCCCGCAAGGGGGCCATGCTGCTGCTGCGCCGCCCGATAGAGTATTCCTGAGCCGAAGGGACGATGCCCTCTTGAACGAGCCGAAGACCTGCGTGATCGTCTATACCGACGGCGGTGCGTCGCCGAACCCCGGATTGGGCGGGTGGGCTGCCGTCCTCGTCTCGCCCGGACACGGCGGGGCGGAACGCGAGCTCTATGGGGCCGAGCCGGACACAACGAACAACCGAATGGAGCTCACGGCCGCGATCCAGGCGCTCAGGGCTCTGAAGTACCCCTGCCGGGTGGAGCTGTACACGGACTCCACGTACCTGCGCAACGCCTTCGAGAAGGGCTGGCTGGAGCGGTGGCGCAAAAACGGCTGGCGCACGTCGGGAAAACAGGCGGTGCTGAACCGGGACCTCTGGGAGGAACTCTGGGAGCTTTCCAGGACCCATTCCATCTATTGGCACTGGGTGAAGGGACACGCCGGCGACGAGCGCAACAACCGCTGCGACGCCCTGGTACAGCGGGCGAAGGAGGAATTTCTCTCGGGAATGTCGCCTGCCGCCCCGGCTTGAGCTCGCGACCGTTTTACTCCATGACCGTATTTCATGATTGATGGAACTCCGTCTCCTTTGCGCTGGGTCCGGGACTGTCTCGACCTTCTGCTCCACACGCTCTGGCCCGTGGCGTGTCCCGTCTGCGGGCGGCTGGGGCAGGTGCTGTGCGGGGAATGTCTGAGCTCCCTTTTGACCCGTCAGATCCCCCGCTGCCTTTCGTGCGGGGGCCCCGCCCCCTGCATCGACCATCCCCGGAGCGCCCCGATCCTCCCGGGTGCCATCTACGAGGGGAAGGTCAGGGAGATCATCCACCGCCTGAAGTACGGACAAGCCCGTGCCCTGGGGCCGATCCTGGGCCGCGGACTCGCGGGGCTTCGTCCTCGCCCCTCCCTGGAGGTCCTGATTCCTGTCCCGCTTCATCTAAAAAGCCCGAGGGGCTACAACCAGGCCGAGGCGATTGCTCTGGGGCTGGGCCGCACATGGGGGATTCCGGTCCGCAGCCTCGCGCGGTGGTCGTGCGACGTCCCCGCACGCACGCGGCTGAGCCGGGCGGACCGGAGGGAACTGCGTACGGAGGACTTCGTCGTCGCTCCCGACGTACGCGGATTGAGAGTCGGGCTTGTGGACGACGTCTGCACGACGGGGACCACGCTGTCGCGGCTCGCTTCAGCCTGTACCGCGGCGGGGGCGAGGGTGGAGGCCGCCTTCGTCCTGGCGCATGTTCCGGGATGATCCCCCTAAAGCACGGGTGCGGATGCTCCGATATTAAGACTTAGAATAGAAACGGCGTCGAAGACGAAGCCGTTGGGCTTCGCTTCGACGTAAGCGAACGATACAGCGTCTGCGGCTTATGATCGCAGAAGGGCGGTCGCCTGCTTTACAGACCGGCACAGCGTCTGCGGCTTATGATTGCAGCGGTCACCTGCTTTACAGACCGGCACAGCGTCTGCGGCCTGTGATTGCAGAAGGGCGGTCGCCTGCTTTACAGACCGACGCAGCGGCTGCGGCTTATGATTGCAGAGGAGCGGTCGCCTGCTTTACAGACCGACACAGCGGCTGCGGCTTATGATTGCAGAGGAGCGGTTGCCTGCTTTACAGACCGACACAGCGGCTGCGGCTTATGATTGCAGAGGAGCGGTTGCCTGCTTTACAGACCGACAACAACTGTGTTGTCGGTCTGTATAAGCGAACGGCACAGCATTTTCGGCCCCAAGGGTCCGAAAAGGGCTGGCCGCCTGCTTAAGGGGAGTGTGTTTTATGATCGGAAAGGTATCCAGTCATTATGGACCGGAGGCTTCGGGCAGGAGCAGGTCGAAGAAGGGGCGTTACGCGGACGGTCCTTCCGGGGGAAGCGACCGGGCGGACTTCAGCCCCTTCGCGGTGGAGCTGGCCCGGATCGGGGCCGAGCTGAAGAACGTCCCCGACGTGCGTCAGGATGTCGTCGACCGTCTTCAGGCCCAGGTGGCGGCGGGCGAGTACGTCCCTCAGCTCGAGCATGTGGCCCGGAGCCTGGTCCTGTCCGGGTTTCTGGACCGCCAATAATTACGGTAGACGGACGTGCGTGACCGGGTCGAAGCCCTCATCGATGCGATTCAGGACGAGGCGGATGCCATAGACGACCTCATCGATGTCGTGCAGGAACAGCGCGAGGCCCTCAGGGGCGATGGGGTCGAGGTCCTTCAGGACCTGATGCGGGAGCAGCGGGAGATCTTCTTTGACGTGCAGGCGCAGGAGTCCCTCAGGGAGGAGCTGGCGAAGGAGCTGGCTGCCGAGCTGGGCTGCGAACCTCAGGCCGCCTCCCTCAGCGACGCCTTCGAGGAGGACGAACGGGCGCTCTTCAACGGGGTCGTGGACCGCCTCACCCAGTCTTTGTTCGAACTCAAGTCGGAGATGGTCATATTGAGCGGGCTGATCGACCAGAACGAGCGGTACAGCTCGATGCTGCTGTCGGAGTGGCGGCGCCTCGAGGGCGGGACTTTGCGGTTGAGCGGCACGGATTTCAGGGGGTAGACGGGAGATGCTGAACAGCTTTTACGGGCTCGAGATGGGCAAGCGTGCGCTCAACGCATTCAGGCTTGGGCTCCAGACCGTGGGGCACAACGTCTCGAACATGAAGACGGAGGGATACTCGCGCCAGAGGGTGAACCTCTCGACGGTGACGCCCTACACGATGCCCGGAGAGTCCCGGCCCGGCGGCCCCGGTCAGATTGGCATGGGCGTCAAGGTCGACGAGATCGTGCGCATCCGGGACGAGTTCCTGGACTTTCAGTACCGGTCCAGCCTGGCGACCCTGGGCTACTGGGACAAGATCAACAAGCTCTATGAGGCGATCCAGAACTACATCCCCGAACCGGTCAAGCCGGGCATTCGGGTCTCCATGGACAACTTCTTCAACGCCATGCAGAAGCTTCAGGAGAACCCGGAGAGCACCGCCGCACGCCAAACCCTGGTCGAGGCGGCGAGCTCCCTGGGAGGGACCCTGAGCGGGGTGATCAAGGGGTTCGAATCCTACTCCAAGGCCCTCAACGACGAGGTCAGGACCTCGGTCGACGAGGCCAACCGGGTCCTGCGCGAGATCGCATCCCTGAACAAGCAGATTTACCAGCTCAAGGCCCTGGGCCAGAACCCCAACGACCTCCTGGACCAGCGAGACCTGCTCCTGGACAAGATATCCCGTATGATGGACGTGACCTTTCAGGAACCCCTCAAGGTCGGGGATACGAACGGGGAGTTCTTCATGACCCTGAATGGCCGCACCCTCATCCAGGGCGATAGGGTGCGCGAGCTTCGCGCCCACGCCTTCCAGTGGGACGGCAAGGTCTATTACGACGTGCAGGTTGCGGAGAACGAGTTTGACATCGTGGAGAACTGCAAGGTGGCCGATGTGCTGGCGACGGGGCCCGAGGGGGTCCATCAGCTGAACGTCGACCGCCTGGCCAACGGCAGGGAGTGGGAGATCGGCGGAGGGGACCCCTTCTGCCTGAACCCGGACGGGACGGTCAAGGTGTCCTACGTCTCCAACGCCTTCGCCGGCGGGGTCGTCCTGCCGGACGGCGGCGCGGGAAGCCCGAAGAACCTCGTCTTCAAGGGAAAGAGGACGGATGGGAGCGATTACGAGGTCAAGGTAACCCTGACGTGGAACGCGGGGACCGGAAAATGGGATATGACGAACGATAAATCCGCTACCACGGCCTCCTCCGCGGGGGGGAACCTGACCGTCACGGAGCTGGCCGACTATCTGGCGAAGGTGTTCGGCGAGGGGATCCCGCCCGCCGACCTGAACGCCTCGGTCTCGGGCAACTCCCTGATGGTGAAGTCCCTGAGCGGTACGACTCCGGTCTCCTTCGACGATGCGACCCAGGCATTTCTCCAGTTCAGGGAGGAACATGTCTCCATGCGCCAGCGCCCCATGACGACGACGGAGGCGCTGGGGATCAAGGGGTCGTTCCGCATCCAGGTCGGGACGCAGGGCACGCGGGTGGCCTCCAAAATCTTCAGCAACGCGAACGACCCGGACCTCAATCCGGGCGATATCCTTGGCCCCGGCAAGACGGGGGACTCCTACACCTTCCGTGTCGGAGCGCACGACGCTCAGGTCGACGTCACCGTAAAGTGGGACGACACGGCCAAGAAGTGGAAGATGACGAGCGACGTCTTTGCCACGGCGGCCGGCGGAACCTCCAATGTGCCGCTGCCGGCCATGTACCCTGCGGAGGGGACCGGCGACAGGCTGACCGTGGGCGACCTGGCGGGTTTCCTCAAGGCCGCCCTGCCTCAGAGCGGGCAGAACGCCTTTGCCGTGCACTCCGGCCCCGCGGGAACGCCGACGCAGCTTGCCGTCGAATCCAAGGAGAACTGGCTGGTCTCCATCACGGACGTCGAGGGGGACCTGGCCGCCCGGATGGGCATGAAGAACCCCAGCCCCACGGTCACGATCGATGTGGAGGAGGGGGATTCGCTCGAGGTCATCCGCAACAAGATCAACGAGAAGTATCAGGCGGAGTTCGGAGTGACGGCCCCGGAGCAGTGGGTGCATGCATCGCTGAAACAGGATTCCGACCAGTCCTGGTACCTGACCTTCGCCTCCGACGTCCCTGGCGAGGCTCAGCGCATCACGCTGCTGGGCGGGGCGGATGGGAACCTCCAGACGCTTCGCCGGCTGGGGCTCTTGAAGCTGGAGCAGACGGGGAAGACCGCGACGGGCGCTCCCGTCTACCGCGAGGTCTCGGCCTTTTCGACTGTGGCGGAGGACGCATCGTTCACCTTCGACGGCGTGCGCTACCTTTCGGCGGACAACAAGTTTGACAAGGCCCGTCGGGTCCCCGCCCTCGGGAACGACAGCGACTACTCGGCCCGGACGCTCTCCACGGTCAGCGAGGGAATGTGGTTCAAGCTCAAGGACGTGGGGAGCACGGCCATCACCGTCCGGCACCACGTCAGGGGCGGCTCCATCAAGGGGCTGGAGGAGGCCCGCGACGGCCTCATCCCCGGACTCAAGGCAACCCTGGACGGCCTGGCCTGGGAGCTGGTCAAGCATATCAACGCCTATCAGTACTCCGGGTACGGCATCGGCGGGAATCAGGAGACGACCGGCGTTGCGTTCTTCAAGCCGCTGCGGTTCAAATCGGACGCCGCCTCGGGGCTGGACGTCAACGAGGCGGTTCGGTCCGCCAACGACCTGATCGGGGCGGCGATGGGCAAACTGGACGCCTCGGGCAGGGCGATGTTCGGAAAGAGCGGCGGCTCCGGAAACGGCAATAACGCCGCCCGTATGCTGGGGCTGAAGAGCACCAGGGTGCTGGAGAACGGCAGCACGACCCTGGGCGGGTATTACGACGCGTTTCTGGCGAAGATAGGCTCGGATGCGGGACACGCCGAGCTGATGCTTAAGGCCCAACAGCACGTTGCGACGCAGCTGGACGAACAGCGTCAGTCCGTCATGGGCGTCAACATGGATGAAGAGCTGCTGGATATGATGGCGCTCAACAAGGCGTTCGGCGCCATGGCGCGGTATGCGACCACCGTGGACGAGATGCTGGATCGGATCATCAACGGCTTCGGCCTGGTCGGCCGCTAACCAGGGACGAAGTCCCTGGACCCAGTGGCCGTAGCCTACAGCCTTGCGTCGCCCGTTGGGCGTCGGAGAAAAAAACAGGGGTAGAAACGTCGGGGGGCGGAGCCCCCTTCTCCAAATTTGAGGATGAACGGCGGGGGTTTTCGTCTTTTCCCGCCGTGCGGAGGTAGCCGGAGATGAACAGTCGCGTCACCACTTCGATGATGTACGGAACCCTGATCAGCTCGCTTCACGAGAACTCCAGGCGGGTCCTGGACCTGCAGCGCCAGCTGTCGACGATGCGCAAGTATGCCCGGTTGTCCGACAACCCGGCGGTGATCGCGCGTTCCCTGAACCTGGAGGCCGCGCTGAAGGACAACAAGATCTACAGGGAGACCCACGACAGCGCCGTGGCGATGCTCAAGCACTCGGAGGATGCGCTGAACCAGGTCCTGGAGGCTGCGAGGGCGATCCGGGACCTGGTCATCCAAGCGGGCAACGGAACCTTGCCGCGGGAACAGGTGGCCGATATCGCGAGGCAGATCGAGGAGAACAAGAAGACGATCCTCAACGCGCTGAACGCCAAGGTGGCGGGCAAATACCTGTTCGGCGGGACGGACACGGGGACGAAGCCCTTCGTCATTGGCCCCGACGGCCGCATCAAGTATCAGGGCTCCGACGAGCGCATCCGGTACGAGATCGAGGAGGGGCTGCTGGCCGACGTCTCCTTCGCGGGCAGCGAGGTGGCGGTCAAGAACGAGAAGTCCCACTTCATCTGCAGCCACGAGGTTCCGGCGGACTGGAAGTGGACGGGCCGCGAGGAGAAGGTGCAGATCACGGTGGGGAACCGCACCCTGTCCGTGTACATCCCCGAGCAGTGGATCGACGAGGTGGCGACGGGCAGAACCAAGCCCACCGACTACAACCAATTCCGGGATCCCGACGAGGTCTCGGGCATCTCCTTGGACGACCTGGCCATGCTGGTGAACCGCGCACTGAAGGAGCAGGGTGCGGACATGCTGGTGACGGCGTCGGTGGAGAAGGACCCCAACACCAACATGCAGCGCATGGTCCTGAAGAGCAACACGGGCGAGCCCGTGGGCATCACCGGCTGGCCCGACACGGACTACCTTCCCATGCCCCAGTCCATCGCGGGCGTCGCCTTCCCCAAGACGGGGACGACGGGGACGCCTCCGGGCGTTACCGTTGAGACTCCGGATTGGAACCACTCCATGCTGAACGGAGGCACGGAGGTGAAACTCCCGGGCCTTGCAGGCAAGATTCTGACGGTCGCCGCGGGCGGGACGACGAAAAATCACACCTTTGCTGCGGACCCGGCCGACCTCGACGCCCTGGTGAACGAGCTCAACGGGGCCGGGGTCCTCCCCCCTAACGTCACTGCACGTATCTACAACGGAAAGCTGGTCCTGACCTCGTCGAACGGGGACGCCATCCGCGTGGACGGCACGGCCGCCGAACAGCTCTTCGGCAGCGTCCGCGCCAGCGAGAAAACGAAGTATCACGGGATGATGGGCACGGCCAGCACCCTGGGCTGGCGGGACGACACGCTGGGCAAGGGGATATCTCTCGAGCTGAACGGCCAGACCTACGACTTCTCCTTTGCCGGCAAGCGCTCCATCACCGACTTGGTGAACGAGATCAACGCGACCGTTCCGATGGACGCGGGGGACCTTCCGGTTGCGTCCGTCGTGTCGGGACGCCTGGTGCTCCAGTCCTCCCGGGGGCAGATCACGGTCAAGGACCATGGAACGGCCGGGGGCGTCCGTCAGCTCCTCGGCTACGACGGGCCGGTGAAAAGCTCCACCAGCTCGGTGACGGTCCAGCTGGACGGGAAACAGCCGATCAAGGTCTACGCCAACGAGGGCGACGACCTGACGAAGATTGCGGAGAAGCTCAACTCCATCGAGGGACTCTATGCCCGGACCTCGGCGGACAAGGATCAGCTGGTGGTCGTGGCCAAGCGCATCGGCAAGCTGCCGGAGGACCCGCTTTCCGTGTCCGCCGCGGCGGAGAAGCCGCATTACCCCTCGTTCACCCTCAAGGGCGAGGGGATGGGGATGACGCTCTTCGACTACGCCTTCTCGTCGGACCCGGAGACGGGGGTGGAGACGGGTATCGTCGGGTCCAGGGAACAGACCCGCCCCGTCGATCACAGCCACATGGACGTGTTCGACTACCTCGGCATGGAGACGGGTATGAAGAGCGTGGAGTTCGCGCCGGGCCGAAAGTTGGTCGTCCCGCCGGGCAAGCCCCTGCACTGGCGGGTGATGAGCGGGGCCCGCGTCGCGGACATAACCCTGAACCCCGGCGAGTATACCCTGGCCGACCTGGCCGACCGGCTGAAGAACGCGGGCGCGGGCTGGCTCGACGTGACGGTGGACGTCTTCCGTTCCCCCGGAGTCTACAGCGAGGACGATCACGAGAGGGGGCTCGGCACCAGCCACAACGAGGAGAGGGCGACGAACCGCCTGGTCATCCGTGCCCCCGGCGGCGCGCCCGTCCTGTTCCTGGACATGAACGGCCAGCACTACGCCGAGGAGCTGGGGCTCTCCACCGCGGTGCGGACGGACCCGGATATGGGGGTCGAGAACATCAGGTTCCCGACGGCCCCCTGCCTGGACGACGACTTGGGCGTTCGGCTGCGGGTGCAGATGACCTGCGGAAAAGAGTACGACATCCGCCTCTCGCGCAGGGACGTGACCGACCCCGCCACGGGCCTCGTCGATCGGGTCAAGGTGATGCGCGAGATCGCAAGGCAGGTCAACGAACAGGCGGGCGAGGAGCTCATGAAGGTGGCCATCCCCGTCGACGAAAACGGCAAGGAGATCCCGAACTCCGCATCCCTCTACACGGTGACCGGAGCGTCCTTCTCCGTCGTCGACCTGCCGGTCTCCGACCCCGCATGGTCGGACTACTCCGGCGGCATCGCCGCCCAGATGGGCATCCACACGGGCGTGACCAGCAACATGGGGGCCAAGAAAGGCGGGGCTGCCGCCGGCCTGAAGGACGGCGAGAAAATCGGCAAGGCGGGCACGATCCGCTTCGAGTCCCTGGGACGGAAGGTCGAGATCGACGTCTCCGCGGACGACACGGTGAAGAGCGTCATGGACCGGCTGCGTTCCCAGGCGGGAGACTGGCTCTACGTGAACTACTTCGACGCCCGGATGGGGGACAAGAACGGTCAGGCGGGCGATTATCCCATCCTCTCCATCGCGGCCAGGGACGGCTCCGCCGTCAACGTGGTGGACGTCACGGGCAGCGTGGCGCGGGAGAAGCTGGCGCTGAACACCGGCATTCAGGGCGAAAAAAGCTTTTTGGATGCGGCGGGGAACCTGCTTCCGGCGGAGATGTGGGAGGAGGGTCACACCCCGGCACGGACCTTCGACGTCACCGTGGCGGGATACACACACACCATCGACCTGACGGCGATGCGCGACACGAACGGCAACGGCAGGATGGACGTGCAGGACCTGGTTGCGACGATCAACGCCCGGATGCAGGATTATGACGTGCGGGCCGAGCTGAACAAGGACGGGCACCTCGTCCTGTGGTCGCCGCGGGGATACGCGGTTGCGGCGAAGGCCTCCCAGCTGAAGGCGGACGGCTCGTTCGACTCGGACATCACCGACACCTTCTTTGGCGCGGGCGTTTCGGCAAAAACCTCCTATCGGGGCGGCTACAAGCTGGAGGACGCGGCCCGGCCGGGACCGAACGGCGACAACACGATGCACACGCAGAACGTGACGATCCGCAGCGGGGCGAACCAGAGAAAACAGGACATCTTCGGCGTGCTGGACGACGTGATCGCCGCCGTGAAGTCCGAGAACCGCACCGCGATCTCCGACGTCATGCTCCCGCGCATCGACCGCTTCATCGACAACCTTCTCAAGGTGCTCTCCACCAACGGGGCGCTCCAGAACCGTTACGAGAGCAACAAGGCGCGGCTGGTGGCCGACGACGCCCAGATGACCGAGTCCCTGCAGGACCTGGTCTCGATCAAGCCGGAGGAGGCGATGACGGAGCTGATGATGGCCAAGTTCATGCAGGAGGCCAGTTTGTCGGTTATCTCCCAGATCATCCAGCCGACGCTGCTGAACTTTCTGAGGTAGCGTGCGGCCGGGGACGAACGAGGAACAGGATGGACGAGGAACATAAAGGATAGGGTATAGGGATAGAAAAATGCCGGAGACTTTTGTGAGCGAGCGCTTTGGAGAGATTACGTACACGCAGGACGACGTCCTGTCCTTCCCCCGCGGCCTTCCCGCGTTTGAGAACAGCCGGAGCTGGGTTCTTGTTGGGGACGAGGACAACGCCGTCAAATGGCTGCAGAACATCGAGGACGGTGCGCTGGCCCTGCCGGTGACGACGCCGGACGCCGTGATGCCGGACTACAACGCCCGCATCCCTGAGGACGAGCTGGAGCTGGTGGGTTCGATGGACCCGTCGGACCTGGCGCTCCTCATCGTGGTGTCCATCCCGGAGGCGGCGCCGTGGAACATGACCGCCAACCTGAGGGCCCCGATCCTGCTGAACCTCAAGACGCACCGGGCCGTTCAGGTGATCGCACTGAACGAGGAGTATCCCATCCGTCACGTCGTCTTTCCGGAGGACGTTCGGGAGACGATGAAGCGGACGGCGATCCTCCAGGGGGAGACGAGCTGATGCTGGTCCTCAGCAGAAAGATCAACGAGTCCATCCAGATCGGGACGGACGTCGAGGTCACGGTCATCGACGTGAGGGGCGATGTGGTGCGCCTAGGCATCAACGCGCCGCAGAAAACGCAGATATGGCGGAAGGAGCTGTGGGACGTCATCGTCGAGGAGAACAGGGCGGCGGCCAAGGCGGCCAGAGTGGACAAAAATTCGCCCCAGACGGTCCCGACGCCGCAGCTGCCCGTATCGGCCTTCTCGCGGCTGTCCAAGATCAGGACCGTTCACCCCGGGAAACCGAGGCGGGAGGAATAGATTTCAACAGGAATACTTCAAGATGTTCATGGAAGGGTGGGATGCGGCCGCGAAGGACGCGACTTGAATTTCCGTTGAATTTTTGTTAAGTTTTTGCCGTTTGTTTCGAGCGCTCAAGGGAGACCAGGATGGTCTGCAAGGTTCGGATTTTGTGATGCGGGGCAGGAAGCCCCGGACGCAGGAGGCTAAGAGAACATGAGGATTTACCACAACATACCGGCGCTTTACGCTTACAATGCATTGAATGCGACGAACAACGCGCTGCAGAAGTCCATCCGTACGTTGTCCACCGGCCTTAGGATCAACTCGGCGGCGGACGACGCGGCGGGGCTGGCCATCAGCGAGAAGATGCGCTCGCAGATCAACGGCCTGAACATGGCGGTGCGCAACGCGCAGGACGGCATCTCGATGCTCCAGACGGCGGAGGGCGCGCTGTCCGAGGTGCACAGCATCCTCCAGAGGATGCGGGAGCTGTCGGTTCAGGCGGCGAACGACACGCTGACGCAGCAGGACCGGCAGTACATCCAGCTCGAGATCGACCAGCTGAAGAGCGAGATCGACCGGACCTCGACGGCGACGCAGTTCAACAAGAAGCGTCTGTTGGACGGGAGCTCCGCGGGCCTGTGGTCGTCGAACGACCTGGCGACGAAGGCGTATATCCGCGGCTCTCTGCGCCAGATCGACCGGTTCGGCCAGAAGGCGGCGTTCGAGGGGAACTACAAGATTCAGATCAACGCGAACCCCGGCCAGGCCGAGGCGATGAAGACGGACGTCTTCAAGATCAAGCACAAGAACGTGGTGATGGGCGTCAGCCTGAACGATCAGGCGGGCGTGTCCGGGCTGCGGGTGGACAACCTCCCGGCGGGGAGCTACACGGTGAAGACGGCCGCTGCCGCGGCCGACTCCGGCGTGGCCGTCACGGGGCAGTATGGGTTCTCCGGGAAGTTTCATAAACTGGAAGTGACACCGGTTCCCGCAGGTACGAAAGGTAAAAAAATCAATGTTTCCGTCAACGGCGTTAGTAAGGAGGTTACGTTGACTGCCGCCGGGACAGACCCCACCTTGGACGAGATCGTGACCGCGATCAACACGGCACATGCGGGCCTTGCCTCTAAAGACGGAACCAAACTTGTTCTATCCTCGGCTGTAGGGGCAATCAAGATTACTGATGGAGATATTGGCGCCAGTTTTGCGACAGCCTTCCCGACGACAGACTCTACTGAAGTACCCGCTACGCTACCAGATCTTCTCACCCCTGATGTGACGGATGCTAATCTAAAGAATAACGCCAGCATCCTCTACGAGGTGGTCTCGGTCAACGCACAGTCGAAGAGCGTGACGTTGAAGGCGACGGCCAACATCCTGAGGCCGGACGGCACCGTGACCACCAAAGTAAACGACAACATCGTCCTGACCGAGGGAGATGCGGTTGACCTCAGCGAAAAGCTGGGGCTGGGATCTACCGGAGCGTTCAAGCTCGAACTCAAGGCGGGGATGACGGGGGCTTTCAGCGTCGGCAGCAAGTTCGTCCACAACGTCACCAAAAAGACCGGCACGGCGGCCAAGGACATCACGGTGGAGGTCAGCGGGACGCAGACGGAAACCTGGCCCTTCAAGTGGGGGGGCAACGTCACGGACAAGACCCTGAAGTTCGGCCTGGATGCCGAAAAAGTGACGGAGAAGGAGCTGCACTTCCGGAACTTCTACCTGAACAGCAAGAACGGCACGGTCTACGAGGGCGACATCGTCCTGAAGACCAACGCCACCAAGATGACGGCGGACAAGACGCTGGCGACGTTCGAGGCGGCGTACATCGGCCAGGTGGCCAAGAAGGACGTGCACCTGCGCGACCTGGACAAGTTCTGGGACAGCCAGGGGCGATTCCTCCTGACGGACCCGCAGACCATCAACATCGCCCAGGGCGACGGCAAGAACACCTCCATCACGCTCTACGCCACGGACACGCTCGCGGAGCTTCGGAGCAAGCTGAACGGGGCGATCGCGAACGGCCTGGGCCAGGCGCGCTTCGCGGTGAGCCATGCGAACAGCTTCGTCACCTTCGTCGAGGAGGGGACGAAGCAGGAGTACGGCCTGGAGACGGTTCCGGGCACGTTCATCATCCGCTCCATGGTGGCGGGCGCCGCGGGCAGACTGTCGTTCTCGGGCGACGAGGACCTGATCAAGGCGCTGTCGCTGAACGTGGTGCAGGAGGCGAAGGAGAACTCGTTTACGGCCTCCATCTACGACGCGCACAACGGGGCGACGGTGGTGAACAACGTGACGGTGTCGGGCAACCAGCTGATCGGGGTGATTCACCCGAACGTGGACGTGGAGTTCGACCCGATGGCGAACATCAGGGTGGAGTGGAACGAGAACCTGAGGAACTTCGAGCTGAAGAAGATCGATACGCCCTACGAGACGATCCTGCACCTCGTGGACAACAGCACGGTGTTCCAGGTTGGGGCGAACGAGGGCGAGGACGTTGCGATCGACATCGGGAACATGTCCGCGGACGCCCTTGGGGTGACGCGGGTGATCGTGACGGACCGTGTCTCCGCGGCGCGTGCCATCTCGATCCTGGACAACGCGATCGCGAAGGTGTCGACGCAGCGGGCGAAGATCGGGGCGTTCCAGAACTCCCTGGAGCACACGGTGACGAACCTGACGACGACGGGCACGAACCTGACGGCGGCGGAGAGCCGAATCCGCGACGCGGATATGAGCCTGGAGATGCTGAACTTCACGAAGCTCCAAATCCTGTCCCAGTCGGGCACGGCGATGCTGGCGCAGGCAAACCAGCTTCCGCAGACGGTACTGAGCCTCATCCGCGGGTAGCTCGGGACCGGATAAGTTCTGAGTTGAAAACAGGTAACGCAGCGAGGGGGGCTTCGGCTCCCCTCGTTGCGTCATGAGCCCCTGGATTTACAACCCGGCAAGCAAAAAAAGAGGAGCCCTTTGGCCCCTCTTTCACTCGAATTCACCCGACGGCCCGCGCCCTACATTGACGCCTGCGAGATCATCCAGATCGCCTTGCTGTAGCTCTCGATGTAGCCGTCCATCTTTGCGGAGACGAGGTAGTTGTTGGAGGCGTCCGCGTCCGCTTTGATGGCCTTGACGCTCTCCAGGAGATGCTTGAAGTCGCCGAGGATGGACGCATAAACCGCCTTCACGTCGCCGACAAAGCCCTCCGTGGCGTCCTTGACCTTTGCGTGCCTGGCGAAGGCTGCCATGGTCGACACCGGACGGTACCCGCTCATGAGCATGGTCTCGGCAACCTCGTCGATCTGCGGCCTGATGTCGTCGTAGTACTCCTCGAGCTTGGCGTGGGTCTGAAAGAACGTGTGGCCGCTGATGTACCAATGGTAATTCTGCAGCTTGTGATAGAAAAACACGAGGTCCGAGAGCAGCGCGTTCATTTTGGCTTCCATAATTTACTCCTTAGTTTTTGGCCGATGGCCGAATTTTTTAACCGATCTTGTCCAATAGCTGCTGAACGCTCTTCTTGCCGAACATCACTTCGTCGTCGTTGACCACGAGACAGGGGACGCTCATCACGTTGTACCGGTCCTTCATGGCCTCGAAATGGTTGATGTCGTACACCTCCGCCGTCACCAGCGGGTTCAGCGACGCGATCTGCTGAGCGGCCGCGACCAGCTCCGGGCACATCGTGCAGGAGAGGGAGACCAGGATCTTCATGCGGATGGCCCTTCCGATCCCCTGGATCCTTGCCCTCGTCTCGTCATCCAGAGGCTGGCCTGGCCCCGCAGCGTTGTAAAGCCCCAGGAGGAAGGAGGTGAACTCGTGCCCGCCCGGGACGCCATGAAAGGCCAGGCCGGTCTCCGTGCCGTCCTCCTTCAGGACCCTGACGCAGGGCAGCTCGGCTTCGGGGAGCCCCGTGCCCGTCCTCACGGTCAGCTTGTCCGTCACTCCCGCCAGCTCCTCCATGTAGCCTTTGAGCTCGCGCGAGACGGGGCGGTCGTCGAGGCAGAGCTCCAGAACCAGCTTCCGCTCCATGCGCTCGAAGATGACATCCATCTGCTGGCGCATCTCCGGAGGGAAGAGCCCCCCTTCCGAGGACTGTTTCGCCTCGGCCTTTGTGTTCCGCTCCGGGGCGGCATCCCTGCGAACCGGTTTTTGGGGGTGGAGGCCCGTTTTGGTCTGCATGGCGGCCGCGTACTTCTCCAGCTCCGTCGCCGCCGTCGCCCCGTCGCCAACGGCAGTGACGACCTGACGCAGGTTCTTCACGCAGACGTCGCCCGCAGCATAGACGCCGTCCCGGCTGGTTTTCTGATTGCGGTCGGTGATGACATAGCCCTGAGGGTCGAGCTCCACCTTCCCCTTGACCAGATCGGTGTCCGGAGCATAGCCCGCGAACACGAACACGCCGAAGGTGTCGTTCCCGCCCGTAGAGAACTCGGTCTCCTCCCCTGTCCTGGAGTTCCGGTACCGAATCCTGCGGAGGGCGGTATCGCCCGAGACATCCTCCACCTGCGTGTTCGTCAGCACCGTGATCTTAGGATGGCTCAGGGCCACCTGCGCCGTCGCCTCGGCGCAGCTGAAGCCGTCCCCGCGGATCAGTACCGTCACGTGCCGGGCGTACCGGGTAAGAAAGACGCTCTCCTCCGCCGCGGCGAAACCGCCGCCGACGACGAAGACCTCCTTGTCCGTGAAGAACTCCCCGTCGCACGTGGCGCAGTAGGCCACGCCGTGGCCGCGGAACTCCGCCTCGCCGGGGAACCCGATCATCCTCGGATGCGCACCCGTCGCAATCAGGACCCCGAAGCAGGAGTAGACGCCCCGGTCCGTATGGACCTTCTTGACGTCCCCATCCAGCTCCAGATCCGTCACCTCGGCCATCAGGAACTCCGCGCCGAAGCCCTCGGCCTGGACGCGCATGGCCTCGGTCAGTTCCCGTCCGTTCGTCCGTCCCACCCCAGGATAGTTCACGACCTCGGAGGTGATCGTGATCTGACCGCCGAAGGTCTCCTTCTCGACAACCAGCACCCGGTAGCAGGCGCGGGCGAGGTAGAGGCCTGCCGTCAAACCGGCAGGCCCTCCCCCTACTACGACAACATCATAAAAGTTCCGGTCGTCCATCAGAGTTTGCCAACCAGGTCCAGGCTCGGCTTCAGGGTCTCCGCGCCGGGCTGCCACTTCGCCGGGCAGACCTGATCCCCGTGCTCGGCCACGAACTGGCTTGCCTGCAGGCGGCGGAACAGCTCTTCGGCGTTGCGGCCCACGTTGCCGGCGTTGACCTCGTACACCACAATCTTCCCCTCGGGATTCACGATGAAGCTGCCGCGCTCCGCCAGGCCGGCGTCCTCGATCAGCACCTCGAAGTCCCTGCTCAGCGCGTGCGTGGGGTCCGCCAGCATCGGATAGGTGATCTTCCCAATGCGATCGGACTCGTCGTGCCATGCCTTATGGACGAAATGGGTGTCCGTGGAGACCGAGTAAATCTCGCAGCCCGCCTTCTTGAAGTCGGCATACTTGTTCTGCAGGTCCTCGAGCTCCGTGGGGCAGACGAAGGTGAAGTCCGCGGGATAAAAGAAAAAAACGCTCCACTTTCCGAGAATATCCGCCTTCGTGACGGTCTTGAACTCACCGTTATGGTACGCCTGAACCTTGAAATCGCTAACTTCTTTGTTGATCATGGACATCAGAAATTCCTCCTTAAGATATGCGTCGGTTCGTCCGACGCGTTGTTCCATTTCAGGGCGGAGCTCCAACAGCGGATGTCCCGCCCGGTCAACCCTGTTCTTTACGCCCCTCCGGGCGTGCCTTTCCACGGCACTCGTCACAGACGTAGGAGAGTTTGAGATCGTAGGAATCGATATCGAGCCCCGTCTCCGTCCTCAGGTATTCCGTAAGGTCCCCCAGAAAGACGTCCTTGAGCTTCCCGCATCCCCGACAGACCAGATGGTCGTGCCGCAGACTGCGATCGTAGCGATCCGGCTGTCCCTCCACACTCAGTCTGCGGATCGCACCCTGTGCACAGAGGGAGTTCAGGTTGTTGTAGATCGTCGCCATAACGACGGAGGGATACTGCCTCTTCATCTCCAGAAAAACCTGCTCGGCGGTCATGTGACCTCCTGCCCTGCTCACGATCTCCAGGATCCCGCTGCTGTACTTTGCCATACCGTTCTCCGTACTTAGAATTATTCTAAATCTAATATATTCGATACTTCTCGATTTGTCAAGTGCCGTTTTACCTCCCAAAACCGCAGGCAGAAAAGAGCAGCCGGCAGGTACTTGTTTGCAAGAACAGCGTTAAGCTTGATTCGCCCGACCACAAGCCATCACCTGCGAGCTACAAAGACAATGATACTTGGGAATACCCCGTTTTGTACTTTTATGTTATTGTAGAAATCAAGAGGGCGATAAATGCCGCGCAAAATCGTCGGAACAGGAGGAGGGAGACGAGGAACATGGCTGTACTCATGAAGAGAGCGGAGGTCTCCGCGGGCATGAAGGAGGCCCCGCAAGCGGAGCCCGTCACCGTGACGATCTACCTCCCCCGCACCATCGACATGCCCGCGGTCTGCCGGAGAGAGGCATCATCGTGGCGGCGGCTGGCGCGCCCGGGATAATTGGCACAGACTGCATCACGGCCAGGAACGCCGCCTTCGACGCCATGGAGCCGTTCGTTTCGGTCGTTTCCGTGATCAGCTTCGTCCTGTGCGGCGTGGGGGCCGTCACGACCTCCATGCTGGTCAAGAACCCCCTGAAGGCCGCACGCCTCCAGATGTAGCCAATTATGAGGGAAAAAGTCGAGGTTCTGTATATGGATAAACTTCTGTCCGTGTTTCTGACGTTGGCCCTGGCCGTCCCGGCCTGGGCCGGGATAACCGAGGTCGTCGCCGTTAGCGAGCCCTTTGCCGACGGGCAAAAGGTGACGGCCGCGGCCGTGCGGTACGACAAACCGATTGATGACCGCTCCCTGAGCCCCGACGTCTTTTCCGTGGCGGGGCGCACGGTCATCGACGTCTTTCTCAGCACCGGCACGGACTGCATCGATCCGGGGCGCTGCAAAGCTGAAAGTGGCGATACGATCATCGTTCGGCTGGACCCGCACGATACGGATGCCGCCGTGCTGACGCATGTCGGGCGCGAACCGTCCGTGGAGCGGAAAATCGTGCTGCAGGTGATGCAAAAAAAGCCGATTCGGAGCAAAGACGGCGGGACGATAGCCCCCGCCTCGGCCGACAGCAGGGAGGTTCACAACCTCGTGGTGGACGACTTCACCCAACATGAATTCAAGGACCCCGAAAGCGGCATCGTCGTCCGCTACACCCTGTTCGTCCCCAAAAACTACGCCCCTGGCCAGTTGTATCCGCTGGTGATGTTCATCCACGATGCGGGGGCGACCAACGAGAACGTCCGCAACACCCTGCTGCAGGGCAACGGGGCGACCGTATGGGCGGAGCCCGCCTTCCAGAGCCGGCATGAGGCGTTTGTCCTGGCGCCGCAATACGACCATACCATCGTGAACGACAATTCCGACGACCCCGCGGATCTGGACCCCACCCTCAACCTGATCCGATCACTGACACGGCAGTACTCCATCGACATAAAACGCCTGTATACCACAGGCCAAAGCGGCGGGGCAATGATGTCCATCGCCATGAACATCAAGTACCCCGACTTTTTCGCCGCCAGTTATATCGTTGCCGGACAATGGGCGGCGGAGAAGACCGTGCCGATGGCGAAGAACAACCTGTTCATCCTCGTCTCCGAGAACGACGCCAAGGCTTTCCCCGGAGAGAACGCCATCGTCGAGGTCCTGGCCCAAAACGGCGGCATCGTGAAGCAAAGCCACGGCTGGGACGCCTCGGCCTCCATGCCGCAGCTCGACGATTACGTCCGGGAACTGCTGGCACAGGGCGGAAACATACATTACGCCAGCTTCAAGGGAGGCACGCTGCCGCTCGAGAAAGCCGCATTGGGGAACCCCGGCAGCGCCCATATCGGCACCTGGGGCGTGGCCTACAACATCGGCGCAATTCGGGAATGGCTGTTCGAGCAGAGAAAATAGAGGCTGCAATCCACAAAAAAGCCGGACGCTGCATTTTTTGACAAGGCCTCTTTCGACAGGGGATGCGACGTCCGGGGAATGTATTCTCGCCGTTGCCCATATCAACGCGCTTCGTTTTTACCACAATCATAGAGGAGGAATCTTGAATGAACCGACAGGCATTCTTAGGCTTTTTCGTGTTTTTGAGCGTCGCGATCGTCCTATGCACCCTCTCGCATCCGGCGTCGGCATCGGGCATCACGCGGGAGATCGTGCCCCTCGAGCGCGAAGGGGTCAAACTGCATCTGGAATGTCTCAAGGCCGAGGACAGCGGGGAGAAAGAACCGCTCCTCATGGTGCACGGCCTGACATACTCCTCGCACGAGTTCGACGTGAACTATGGGGATTATAGCCTTGCCCGCTTCCTCGCTCAGAACGGATATGCGGTGTGGCTGCTCGATATAGCAGGCTATGGGAGCTCCCAGCCGGTGGAGGATGGCTTCAAGCCGAACTCCGACTACGCCGCGGAGGATATCGCCGCCGCCAGGCTCATCATCGAAAGAAGCGGCAAAAAGAGCATGGACGTTCTCGGCTGGAGCTGGGGCACCGTCACGAGCGGCCGTTTTGCCGCGAAGTACCCCGAGATGGTGAAGAAGCTGGTGCTCTACGCGCCCATCGTGGCCGGACTTGCGGCCATGGATGTTACCTCGCCCTTTCACGAGAACAGCTGGGATCATGCGGCCGGGGATTTCCAGGTCAAGGAGGACAAGACCATCGACTATGACATCGTCGAGGCGGCTGTCGCCGACACGTTTCTCTCGAACTGTTGGCGCTACGACAAAGACAGCAGTCCCAATGGCGGACGCAGGGATCTTCTGGTCGCCCCGGACAAGCGCCTGATCCCCACGGCAGACATCAAGGCTCCCGTGCTCCTCATCTCGGGGTCCAAGGACGACTATGTCTCGCCCGAGCTCTGCAAGGAAGCTTTTGACACCCTTCGGAACAAGGGCTCGCGCCTGGAGATCATCGAGGGCGGAGCCCACGCGATGATGATGGAGAAACCTTATTACAAGGTCTTCCGCGAAAAGGTTCTGGACTTCCTGAAAGACTGAGGCCGCATCTTCTCCGAGGCGGGAAGACAGCGCCGTAGGATGGATAAATATGGATAAATAAGGAGCGAGGAGCCCCGGTGATGAACCGGGGCTCCTCGTTCGTCTTTCAACTGTTTTCTGGCAGTGACCTACTCTTCCGTATGTACCCCATACAGTACCATCAGCGCTCACAGGCTTAACTTCCGGGTTCGGCATGGGTCCGGGTGGGGCCCTGTCGCTAAAACCACCAGAAAACATTTCTTATACCCTGCATAACTCCACAATTTCATAGAAAACAATCCTGTAGCGGAGAGTAAAGTCTCGCAGCTTTAGTACCGG
>NZ_CAUUGJ010000025.1:0-24479 GCF_963544685.1 uncultured Fretibacterium sp.
CACTCGACTAGTCGTCGGCAGCGTCAGATGTGTATAAGAGACAGAGGAGGGCCAGAGGCAAAGGGACCATCAGAAAGCCCCCAAACCCCAGGATGGGGACGAAAAAGCCGACCGAGAAGAGCGCCAGCGTAAGGACGACGAACGAAACCATCCGCGCCAGGGATACTCCCCAAAACTTTCCGGGTTCTGCCATAATCCCTCCGAATCCGAGAAAAAAGGGAGAGGCCCTGAACGGCTTCTCCCTTGGCGTTTGAGACTGTCCTTCCGCGGAGCCTGAGTCAAGCTGTCCCCGGACGGCGTCCGGGAACAGCCCGCCCCGTCCGAAGGGAACCCTCCGAAAAACGATCAGTCCAGAGAATAGGGCAGCAAAGCCATATAACGTGCCCTTTTGATGGCCTCCGTCAAAAGGCGCTGATGCTTGGCGCAGTTGCCGGTAACGCGGCGGGGAATGATCTTGCCCCGCTCGCTGATGTACTTGCGCAGCTTCTCAACGTCCTTGTAGTCGACCTTCTCCTGCTTCTCCACGCAGTAGAAGCAGAACTTCGGACGCCGCCGGGGGCCGCCCCTGCGCATCCCCCCGCGGGGCCTGTCGGCGCCGGGGGCCGGTTTATTTTCTCCGTTCATCCTGAAACCTCCTCTGAAGTGCCGGGCCCACGGGACCTCCCCCGCCGGACCGACGCACCCAAATCTTCCTCACAAAAGGGCCAAACACACCCTCTAAAAGGGGATATCGGCCTCGGAATCCTTGTCGTCCCTTTCCATCTCGGCAAAGTCCATCGGAAATTCGTCGCCGAACCCCTTCTCGCTTATGCTTTTGCCGAAATCTCCGTCGTCGGAAAAACCGGACTCGGGCCGCCGGTCCTGAGGGGCGAAGGCCCCATCCTCGGAGCTTCTCCGGCTCCCGACGAAGGTGACGTCGAGGGCCTCCACCTCCGTGGAATATTTTTTGCCGGATCCGTCGCGGGCCTCGTAGCTGCGGACCCGCAGCTTGCCCTCCACCAGGACGCCGCTCCCCTTCTTCAGGTAGCGTCCGCACCGATCCGCCAAGGGACCCCAGGCAACCACGGGAATGAAGTCCGTGGCGTCCTGATACTCCCCGTTCTTGTTCTTCCAAGTATAGCCGACGGCGACGGTAAATCGGGCCCAGGCACGCTTCTCGACCGTATACCGGACCTCAGGATCCCGAGCCAGATTGCCCATCAGGACGACCTTATTGAATCCTCTGGCCATCGCTCCGCACTCCCTATTCGTCCAAAAGGATGATCATCTGGCGATAGACGTTCGGGCGCAGTCCCAGGACGCGCTTGAGCTCGAACGTCTGCGCGGGCTCCAGGTCGAACGTGAAGAGCGCATAGAACCCCTCGGTCTTCTTCTGAATGGGATAGGCAAGCTTCTTCTTACCCCATACATCCGTCTGGGTCATCTCCCCTCCCAGACTGCGCACGACTTCCTCGATCTTCTCGACCTCCTCCTTCGGCTCCTCGATCTCGGCGTTCAGGATGGTCAGCATCTCGTAATGCCGCACGACTTTCACCTCCTCCCCGTGGTCTCGTGGCCTCTTTTCCTTACAAAAGAGGCAGGGCTGTAAAAACTTATTTATTCTACTCCGAAATTATCGGGAAGGCAAGGGCTTTCGAGCCTCCCGCTTATTTGACGCGCGGAGAAAAGATGCTATAATAGCCAAGTGTCGCCGGGCTGGTGGAATAGGTAGACACACGGGACTTAAAATCCTGGGGGCTTCGGTCCGTGCGGGTTCGAGTCCCGCGTCCGGCACCAGGACAGGTTTGGCCCGGAATCGACAAGGTGAAAATCGCGGGGTGGAGCAGCCAGGAAGCTCGTCGGGCTCATAACCCGAAGGTCGCAGGTTCAAATCCTGCCCCCGCAACCAATTTCGGCGGCATAGCTCAGATGGCTAGAGCACGCGGTTCATACCCGCGGTGTCACTGGTTCGACTCCAGTTGCCGCCACCAGAAGAAAATACGGCTCAGGCCGATTGAGTCTAAGAACCGCTCGAAAGAGCGGATTTTTTTATTTTTGACGCGCCTCTTTTGTCCGTGTTCTTCTCGTGGTGTTCTTGTCGTGGTCCCCTCGTCAAGGACCCCAAAGGGGGAAAGAAGGGTTCCGGTCAAGGTTTAAAGAAGAGCATCGTGGGCTTGCATCACAATGGGAACGGCTTATCGACCAGAGGAGCCGTTCACCATATGAAGACTATCCGAAGAGCCGCACTATGACCTTTTGAGGGTGGTTTTGCCTCTTAAGGGTTTGCCGGGGACTCCAAAGGAGGATGAGACATAATGGACATCAGGAAGAGCGGCTTATTGTGTAGGCTATTCAGGAGTAGATTCTTTTGGAGTGTCATCATTATTATCATCATCTGCTCTGTGAGCGTCTGGGTATGGGGTTGTGGATATCAAGTTTGTAATAATTCCACTTTACCCCGACTGTTTAGCGCTACTATAGTAGGAATATTATTGTGTATTGCTTCCCAAGACCCCCTTGTCCCAAAGGCCGAATGTCGGTCAAAACACACACTAAAAGATTTTTTGTGGTACGTAATCCTTCTAGTTCTCACATGGGGGCTAGTATTTTACTTTCTTATAGGAGATTCACCTGAAAATCCAAGACTCAGCAAGATGACAGCCCTTATCATTGCGGGTTCTTATCTGGGAACCGTGTTTAGTTTATCTGAATACAACACCAATAAAAATTCAAATATAATTCCTACAGGAGCAACAACATTTTTTTGCATGTGTTCTATTTTAGAGGTCGTGCTCTCTTCTAATACGACTTGCTTCCCAGCAATTGATTTATACTCTATAATATTGTTTTTTGGCGCGCCTTTTTGGTACTTCTTACGTCTTCCCTCTACTCAAGCAAAGCAAGATATTCATGCTCCCGAAAGATATAAAGTAGATGTGGAAATGAAAAATGAGCGGGGGGAAGAAATAACCTGGGCAGGACATGCAAATGTCACTCCTTGCGAGCAGGAGGAATAACCGCAATGCCTTCCGAGACAACTCAGTGCCGTTTCAGAGGATCGGGTAACATATAAAAAATCGCCCCGTACGGACACTATCCGGCGTTTCCCCTCCCTTGAGTTTCGCCGAATGCGGACGTATACTCTCGATATTCAGAACATATGAGGAGGGCGTTCCATGAAAAGGATCCTTGCGGCTTTATGCGTTTGTATGGTGGGAATTTCGTTCCGTCCGGCCCCCGCCCCTGCGGCCCCCGCCAGGCATGGCCAGTGCTATACCGCGGAGCAGCTGACCGTGCTCGACAAGCAGGACGTCGCCGGGGGGAAGGGGACCCTTCACGGCGAGTTCGCCTTCACGAGGGACGCGGCCCTGGAGGACGACGCCATCAAGGAGATCGGATGGATGACCCTGCGGCACGGGGAGTTCATCGGCACCCACACGCACAAGGACAACGAGGACGCGTATCTGATCGTCTCCGGCCATGGGGTCTTCACCGACGGCGACGGCAACGCCTGGGTGGTCGGGCCCGGGGACATGACCATCGCCCGCCCCGGTCAGGCCCACGGCCTGGCCAACCTCTACGCGGAGGACCTCGTCTTCCTCGACATCATCGCCAAAAACGCGGGGGCCAACCTGGAGGCCATCACCAGGAACCCCACGGCTCAGGTATTCCCCGCGGACAAGCTCTTCGAGAAGGCCGGCAAGACGGGGATCGGCACGCTCTACGGCAGGTTCGCCTTCCGGAGGGAAGCGGCCACCGACGATCAGGCCATCAAGGAAATAGGCCTCATGACGCTGAAAAAGGGCGACAGCATCGGCGTGCATCCGCACGTCGACAACGAGGACACCTACATCATCCTCTCCGGCCGGGGCGTCTTCACCGACAGTCAGGGCAGGGAGACCGTCGTCGGGCCCAAATCCGTCACGATCGCCTGCCCCGGGGAGTCCCACGGGCTGCGCAACGACGGCGACGAGGACCTCGTCTTCATCGACCTGATCGCCAGGAACCACGCGCTGAAGATCGGCAAATAACGTCGGCCTCCCGACGCTCCTCGAACAATCGGCCCCGCCGGCTTGGCCGGCGGGGCCGATTCCATGGTTCTCTCCGACGCATGAGGCTCAGTGCACGTGCCCCGCGATCTTGTCCGTCGCCTTCAGGCCGATGCCGGAGAGGTAGACCACCGTAGGCTCCGCCGCGTCGATGCGGCCCGACTCGCAAAGTTTGTCCCACCCGGCGGCCGCGGCCGCGGAGGTCGGCTCCACGTACAGCCCGGCACGACAGAGGACGGAGTGAGCCGACCAGATCTCCGCCTCCGACACGGCGACAAAACCGCCGCCCGTCTCGCGGACCGCCCTCAGCACCTCGGCCCCGCGCACTGGCTCCGCGGAGGCGATTCCCTCGGCCGCCGTCTCCTTCTTCTCGATCCGGACGGGCTCGTCCAGCCCCGCCTCGAAGGCCCGGGCCAGGGGGTCGCAGTGCGCGGGCTGCACCGCAAGGATACGGGGCAGGCGCTCCAGGCGGCCCGCCGCCCGAAGGTCCTCCATCGCCAGCCGGGCCCCCAGGGCGATGCTGCCCTGCCCCACGGGGACCACGACGTTCCGCACCTCGGGCAGCGAGTCGAAGACCTCCAGGAACCACGTCTTGACCCCATGCAGAAACCAGGGGCTCCAGTTGTGGCTGGCGTAAAACGAGGTCTTTTCCTGCCCCGCCCGCTCGGCCGCGCGCGTCGTGTCCTCCCGGGTGCCGGGCACACGGACGAGCCTGGCCCCATAGGCCCCGATCTGCACGCACTTCCCCGAGGACGTGTAGTCCGGGACGTAGACGTCGCAGGCGATGCCGCCGGCCGCGCAGTAGGCCGCCATGGACGACCCCGCGTTGCCCGAGGAGTCCTCCACGACGTGCGCCACCCCCGCCGACCTCAGCCAGCTGACCAGCACCGACATCCCCCGGTCCTTATAAGAGCCCGTCGGGGCCAGGTAGTCCAGCTTGAACCAGGCGGCCCGGCCGCCGACGCGGCGCTCGATCAGCGGTGTGTCGCCCTCCCCCATCGAGACGATGCGGGAGGCGTCGAGCGGCAGGCCCCGAAGGTAGCGCCAGATCCCCCGCCCCTCGGAGGGGGCGGCCCCATACCCGGACAGGCGCAGCGTCCCCCCGCAGGGACAGCGCCAGACGATCGCCCTGTCCCCGAACTGCCGGGAACAGCGCATACAGCTCAACACGGACAGCCCCTCCTCGTCATCGCCGCAAGACCTCCGTCATTTCTTATCCCATCGGGAATATTGGTAGATCAGGTGTATGGGCCGCGCGCCCGGCGAGTTCCCGGGAAAGCGGTTCGTCGCCTCGGGGTTGTAGGACAGCACGACCGTCGTATAGCGGTCGGGCTCCCATACGTTGCGCAGCAAAAGTCGACCCTCCGCCCAGGTATTGGGCAGGAGCGCCTCCTTTGTCCTGCCGAAGCGGGCGGTGTAGGCCCGACGCAGCGCGTCGTAAAGGGCCTTGTCCTCGTCGCCGCCCCCCGTGCTCGCCAGGTAGACGGCCTTGTAATTCAGCCCCTTCTTCGCATGGAAACCAAAGACGAATACGGCGGGACGCCCCTCGAAGAGCCCCTCCATGGAGAGCTGCCCGTCGCGGATGAACCCGGACGCCTCGGCCCCGCTGCGCTCCATGCGGAGCTGCGTCCGCTTCGAGGAGAGCCCGAAGGTGGCGGACATGAACGCCTCCGCGCTGTCGGGCGCCGCAAAGGACGACCGCACCGGAACAAGACAGAGGAGAAGGAGCGCACAAAACCACGTCATCCTCTTCATGGCAAAAGCTGTCCTCGCCAAGAGCCGGCCCATCACTCGTTCCTCAACTCGAAGAGCCACATAAGGCGCACGGCCTTGGACGCCTCCTCGCCGCTGCCCTCTACGAACCGCCCCCTGTAGCGCCTGAAGGACCTCCGCTTGACCTTTGCGGGGAGCAGCTCCGCCCTGGCCACGGTCTTTCCGTAACGGTCCAGAAAGAGCATCGTGCCCCCAAAGGAGACGTTCCGCTGCGTCCCGTTCACGATATCCACGAACAGATGGCCCCATTTGTAGATCAGATTCCGAAAGGAGAACCCCGGCCGCCCCTCGATGGCCCCCTCACGGACGACGGCCTCCGCGGGCCCCGCGCCGACGGCGAGCCCCGGGCCCTGCGGCCCCGCAAGGAAAAATACCGCCGCAAGCAGCAGGGAGGCCGTGACCCCACCATAAATCCGCCTCAAGACGTCCCCTCCTTCTCCTCCAAATCGACACCGGCCGTCTCGGGAGAGCCCGCACCGAAGACGGCGAGCCAGACGCAGGGCGGGGCGGACGAGGTGTACGCCACGCGGTGCCGCTCGCGGGCGGGGATCGTCAGCCAATCCCCAGCCCCCATGGGATGCCGCCGGCCGTCCTCGAACTCCAGCTCCGCAGTCCCCTGGAGCAGAGCCACCCACTCGGGCTCGTCCTGATCGTACCAGAAGCCCTCGGGGGAGACGTGCCCCTCGGACACGATGCGCTCGATACGCGGCCCCAAGGCACTTTTCCCAACCTCCCCATCCCCTGGGATATCGAAGGTCTCCAGGATCTCCAGAAACTCCGCCTCCCCCAGGACGACAGGGTCAAACAGGCTGCCGCACCGCATCGGGCCCCTCCCTTCGGAAAGCTCCCCCTTCGGATTTCTTGTTCGGAAAAATTCTGCCGCCTGCGCCTCAGACCCGCTGCGCCGCGTCCTCGCGGAGCAGCGCCTCGATCTCGGAGGCCGAATAGAGGCGGCCGTCGTTCATGCCGGGGCAGCTTTTCGCATAGGAAGCCCAGCTTTCCTCCGACCGCATCACCTCGGTCCAGAAGGGAAAGAGGCGGCACTGAGAGGGACGGACGCCGTAGATGGAGCACCGGGCCTCCTCGGCCCGATAAAAAATGCAGTCGCCGTTCGGGCGTTCGATGAAGCTGGGGCGCCCCCAGCGCAGGGTGACGAAGCGCCTCCGAAAGGTTCCCTCGTCCATGGAGAGGAGCGCGCAGACCCGTTCGCCCTCGGCGGGCGAGAAAAAAATCGCGCCGGGCTCGCCCCGGCAGCAGCGGCCGCACCCGACGCAGGAAAAACGAACGCCCCGCTCCCACCACACGGGCCTCACGGCCGTGACGACACCCGCGCCGGCCCTTCCTCGGAAAGCTCCTCGGCCGAGACGGACTCATCGCGAGCCGCCAGGCTGCCGACCATCCGATCGTAGAGCATCCTCCAGAGCCCCGGCCCATTGTCGCTGGCCGCCAGGTCGTCCGTGGCCATCTCCAGCGAGAGGTCCTCCATCTGCTTCCACGGACGGTCCCGATCGGAGCCGCTGACCGCACGGGCGCTGTCGCGCATCTTCTTCCAGACCTGCGCCCAGAGTATGGACTCGAACTGCTGGCAGGCGTCCTTCAGCTTCAGGGCCTCCGGCGTCTTATGGACCTCCGGGGGAACCTGCGTCTCGGAGGCGCGAAAATTGTACTTGCTTATGGGGTCGATCATCGTCCATTCCACCTTTTACGCGGCATTCGGGGCCGTCGGCCCCCAAGAGCCGGTCGTCCGCTCACATGTTCACCAGTTCGCCGTGCAGGGCCCCGGCCCTGTCGATCGCCTGGAGGATCTCGATGATGTCCCGGGGCGTCGCCCCGATGGAGTTCATGACCCGAACGAGGTCCCGTACCGTCGTCGTCGCGGGCATCGCGATCATGCTGGCGCCGTCCTCGTCCACCGTGATGTCCGTCCTGCGCTCCGTCCGGGTCTCGCCGCCGCTGAAGGGCCCGGGCTGCACGACGTTCGGGTCCTCCTTCACGGTCACCGTGAGCCCGCCGTGCGCCACGGCCACCGAGCTGATGCGGACGTTGCCCCCCATCACCACGGTCCCGGTCCGTTCGTTGACGGCCACGCGCGCCGGGCTGTCCGGCGCGATCTCCAGCTTCTCCATGTTCGCCAGGAAGGCCGTCGGCGCCGCGAGGTACTGCCCCGGAAGGTTCACCACGACCCGCCCCGCGTCCACGGGATAGGCCACCGCCCCGAACTGCCGGTTGATCGTGTCCGTGATGCGCTGCGCCGTCGTGAAGTCGGGGTCTCGAAGCAGCAGCGCCAGCTGGCCGCCAACGGCGTAATCCGCGGGTACGTCGCGCTCCACGATCGCCCCCGATGGGATGAGCCCCGACGTCGGGATGTTCTTCGTCGTGGAGGCGGCGGAACCGGCCGCCGCATACCCCCCCACGAGCACGGCCCCCTGGGCGACGGCATAGACCTTCCCGTCCGCCGCCTTCAGCGGGGCCTGCATCAGCGTCCCGCCCTGAAGGCTCTTGGCATCGCCCATCGCGTTGACGCTGACGTCTATGGCCTGGCCGGGACGGGAATAGGGCGGCAGCGTCGCGGTCAGGGATACCACCGCGACGTTCTTGGTCCGGGCCGCCTTCTCGTCCAGGGTCACCCCGAAGTTGCGCATCATGTTGCGCATCATCTGCACGGCCATGGAGGACTTGTCCCCCGTCCCCGCGAGCCCCGTCACGAGCCCCACGCCCGTCAGCTGGTTTTCGCGCGCGCCCTCGATCTCCACGACGTCCTTGATGCGCACCTGAGGATGGACCCGGCCGAAGTCCATATCCCGAAGGTCCACCGCCGCGGAGGCCATGCCGCAAAGGACCGGAACGAGCCCCAGGGCGATTCCCCACACGGCGCGGACCATCCTCATGCCCCTCATCCCGAGAGAGTCCCTCCTCTTCCCGTGAAACGCGCTGTCGAACGGCATGAACATTGCAGCCCTCAGAAGACCATCTGAAGGATCTGGGTGATGATCCCCGGCTTCTGGGTCCGGGAGATGGCCCCCTTGCCCTTGACCGCCAGCTCGGCGTTCGCGATCAATTCGCTCCGGATCTGGTTGTTGCTGTTGACGTCCTGAGGGCGGATCACGCCGATCAGCTGGAACTGCAGCGTCTCCTCGCTGGTCCGGACGTCGCGCGTCCCCTCGATGAGCAGATTTCCGTTGGGGAGCACGTCCGTGACCAGGCACGCGACCGTCGCCTTCGCGTGATGCTTGCGCTCGACGGAGCCGTCGCCCTTGCTGCTGTTGTCGCTCGTCAGCCCAAGGCTCCTGATGAACCTCAGAATCCCCGTTCCGTCGCTGACGGAGTTCTTCGAGGACTTCTTGACGTCCATCGTCGCCTCGTCCTTGGCGTCGGTCCGCTCGTTGACCAGCACCGTGACGATGTCTCCCACCCTGCCGGGGCGCTCGTCCGCCGTCCAGTTCGTCCTGTCGTCCCAGAGGGAGACGGCCTCCGCCCTCCCGATCCCCCACGCCGCAGCGCAAAGGCAGAGACAGAACAAAATCAAACCCGCCCGTTCTCTCGAGGCATTCACGGAACATCCACCTCCACGGTTTCGCTATCCAAGACCCGGGCCCTGAGGACGACCTTTTTGTCGTCCGCCCGACGTACCCTCACGACGGCGCCCGCGATCCCGTCGTCCAGCAGAACGCCCTTGGCCGTCGCCACAAGCCCCCCCCGACGCACGACGATCAGGACGGTCCTGCCCTTCTCCGCCGCGGGGGGCTCGGACAGGAACTCCAGCGGCACGGGCTTCCCCTGAGGCAGAGGCCTGCGGGACGTGCGCCCCACGGCCTGGGAGAGCTGCACCGCGTAGACGCCGGGCTTCGCGATGCGCATGGGGCGCGTCACGAAATCGTCCGCGGTCAGGGGCTGTCCTCTGGGCACGGACCTCGCCATGACGAGGACGTCCCGGGTCCAGACCATGCGGACGGCCAGGGAACGTTCGCGCCCCGCCCCATCGCGGAAACGCAGCGTGGCGGCCGCGGTCCCCGGGACCAGGGAGCCCGGCGAGACGAGCCGCCCCTCGGGAACGGGGCCCGCGTGGGAGACCTCGACATCGCCATCCCATGCTGCAAGTGATTTTATCACAGATACGAGGGATTCGTCAGAGGCGAAACGCCCGCCCCCCTCCCCCCTCGGCGTCCCGTCCGATCCGGACGCCTCGACCCGCACCCTGTCGGGCATCCGAACCTCCAGACGGACGCCCTCGAGCCCGCTGGCCTCGACCGCCCGGATCACCTGCTCCCGGGTGACGACGTCCCCCTCCTCGACCGACAGGATCAGGGGGCTCAGAACATCCCGAACCCCGTCGGGGCCGGAGATCCACGCGATATCCCCCAGCGCGAAGGCAGTGCCGTCCACCTGGACGGAGGGGGGGATATCGATGCGGACGAGCCGCTCCGCGCCCGAGGCGCCGGAGGCCGGGATCAGCGCGGAACAGGCGAGCGCTATAAAAAAAAGGCGGAGTATCCTCCGCCGCACACAATCCAAGGGTCTCATCGCCCTAACGCTTCAGGCCGTTGGCGATCCTCAGCAGGTCGTCCGCCGTCTGGACGCCCTTGGAGTTGGCCTCGTACGCCCGTTGGGCCACGATCATCTCCACCATCTCCTCGACGACCTGGACGTTGGACATCTCCAGGACGCCCTGCCGCACCTCGGGCATCCCGTCCGTGCCGGGCTGCGCCAGGATGGGGGGGCCGCTGGCCTCCGTCTCCACGAACAGCCTGTCCCCCTCGGCCCGGAGCCCCGCCGGATTGATGAAGCGCGCCAGCTCCAGCTGCCCGACCTCCTGAAGCTCCGTCTGCCCGGGCATCTTGACGGATACGACGCCGTCCCGGCTCAGCTGGATGGACGTGGCCTCCCGGGGGATGATCATCGCGGGCTCGAGCAGCAGGCCGTCGTGGTTTACGATCTGCCCGTCCGCATCCACATCCCATGCCCCGGCGCGGGTGTAGGCGATCGTCCCGTCCGTCTGCGTCACCTGGAAATAGGCGTTCTCCCCCGCCATCGTCTTGCCGGCGATCGCCCAGTCCAGGGGGTTCTCCGTGATCTGGAAGTTTCCCTGGGTCATGAAGCTGGGGGTCGCGATGACCCGGGTGCCCAGGCCCACCTGCACGCCCGTAGGCACCATGGAGTTCGGCTCGACCGGCGTCCCGGGCTCCCGGTTGACCTGATAGAGCAGGTCCTCGAAGTCGGCTCTCCGCTTCTTGTACCCCTGGGTATTGACGTTCGCGAGGTTGTGCGAGACGACATCGAGATGGGTCTGCTGGGCGATCATGCCCGAAGCGCTGGACCAAAGAGATCTCAACATGCGATAAGTCCTCCCCCTAACGCGAAAGGGAATTTAGCCCCTGCCGTAGGCCGTAATCAGCTTGCCCGTCTGCTCGTCGTGCGCCATCAGGGCCTTCGAGGCGCCCTCATACGCCCGCTGGGCCTCGATCATGCGGACCATCTCCTCGACGACGCTGACGTTGGACCGTTCGAGCGCCCCCCCGACAAGCCGGACGTCCTCGACCTCGGCTGCCGGCCCCGAAGCGCCGTTGGGCGCCAGGAGGTTCCGGCCCACCTGCTTCAGATAGGTCGGCCGCTCGAAGGTATAGAGCGGGATCGTCCCCACGAGCGCCCCATCCGCGTAGACCTGGCCGCCGGGATTGACGGTCAGGCGGGTGGCCGTCCCCACCTCGATGTCCCCGCCGTCGCCCTGGAGGGCCATTCCATCCTGAGTGACGATGACGCCGTCGTCGCTCAGGGCAAAGCTGCCCTGGCGCGTATAGAAGGTGTTCCCCGCCCCGTCCTGGACGGCAAAGAAGCCCGGCCCGTCGATAAGAAGGTCCAGCGGATTGTCCGTCACGCGGACGACGCCCGGCGTCGTGTCCATGGCGCTCTCCGAAAAGACGTTCGCCAGGGCCAGGGTCCCGATCGTCCGCTTCCCCTTCCAGTTCATCGTGAACGGGGGGACGGTCACGATCTTCCGCTCGTCGTCCTCCGATACCTTTTCGAGGCGGTCCAGATGCGCGCTGAACTCCTCGTTGACGGGGATGCGGCGACGGAAGCCGAGCGTGTCCGCGTTCGCCAGGTTGTTCGTCACGACGTCCAGGTGCGTCTCCTGAACCAGCATCGCGGAGCATGCCGCATAAAGCCCTCTGTGCAAAAAATCACGCCCCTTCGAAAAGGTGGAGCCAAACCGCTTTCTTTAGCCAGCCTCCGCCGACCCCCTTGAATTTCAAAGGGGCCGGCGGAGGTCAGCGACGCCTGCGTCCCTTTTTGACGTTCACCAGGACGCTGTTGCGTCCCGCCCCCGTCAGCTTGTCGATGGCCGCCAGCGCTCTGCCCGTGCCCAGGGCCACGCACTCCATCGGGTTCTCCGCCGTAAAGCAGTTGATCCCCGTCTGCTGCGAGATCAGCTCGGGCAGCCCCCTCAGCAGGGAGCCTCCCCCGGTGAGGACGATGCCCCTGTCTATGATATCGGCCGAAAGCTCCGGCGGCGTTAGCTCCAGGACGTTGCGCACTCCATCGACCAGGGTCTGAACCATCTCCCCTATCGCCATGTTGACGGCCGAGCTGGAGACCTCTATCTGCCGCGGCAGCCCCTGAACGAGGTCCCGGCCCTTGATGACCATGCGCTGTTCCTCGTCCAGCGGGGTGCAGGTGCCGATCATGATCTTGAGGTTCTCGGCCGTCTGTTCGCCGATCGCGAGGTTGTACTGGCGCCGGAGGTAACGCATGATCCCCTCGTCGAACTTGTCCCCCCCGATCCGGAGCGACTTGGACACGACGACCCCCCCAAGAGAGATCACCGCGATATCCGCCGTTCCGCCGCCGACGTCGACGACCATCTTGCCCCGGGCCTCCTCGACGTTGAGGTTGGCCCCGATGGCCGCGGCCATGGGCTCCTCGATGAGGTAGGCCTCCTTGGCCCCGACCTCCAGCGCCGCCTCGAGGACGGCCCTGCGCTCCACGTCCGTAGCGCCGGACGGGACGCAGATCATCGCCCTGTTCCGGAAGAAACGCTGCCAGCCGCGCGTGACGCGCCGCATGAAGTGCTGGAGCATCGCCTCGGTCATCGAGTAATTCGCGATGACGCCGTCCCTGAGCGGGCGGACGGAGACGATACTGCCCGGCGTGCGTCCCACCATGTTCTTGGCCTCGTATCCCACGGCCAGGATGTTGCCGGTATCCTGATCGACGGCCACGACCGAGGGCTCCCTCAGCACGACCCCGCGCCTCTTCTCGAAGATCAGGATCGTCGCCGTGCCCAAATCGATTCCTATATCCGTTCCGAACATCGTCAAACCTCCTCGGGAGGCCGAAACATCAGTCGCCCCTCGCCGCCGGCGAGATCAGCGCCCTATTTTCATCCGCGTTTCCGCCCCATCTCGATATGAACCCCCATGGGGCTTCGGTCGGGCCTACGCCTCCCCCCGGACCTCTCCTCCGGAGGGGAAGTACACGATGGACCCATGATGAAAATTGTAGCGCCTGAAACGTTTTTTTACCAGAGCAGACGAGATTTTTCCGTACCATACCGGGAAAGCCAAAGCGCCCCCTGGAAAACAACATGCCGGGGAGGGAGAAATCCTCTTCCCCCTCTCCGGCACGCCACTTTCGGCAGGAATGCAGAAGATTTTCGGATCAAAGCCCGCCCAGCATCATCAAAGCGAAGACCTTTGCGTTGTTGACGAGGTAGTCGATCTCCGTGTACTCGTCGGGCTGATGGGCCACGCCGGCACATTCCTGCTGCCAGACGACCGCAGGAATGCCCTTCCTGCGGAAGAACGCCGCAAACGTGCCCCCTCCGATCCCCCCGGTCCTCGGCTCCACCCCGAGCACCTCACGAACGGCGCCGCAGAGCAGGCGGACGATGTCGCTGTCGGGAGAGGTGGGAACGGCCGCATCGCTTCGGCCGACATCGAGGTCGATCGCGGCGCCGGTCCGGTCCGCCACGTCCTTCCGCACCCGTTCCACGACCTCGAGCACCTCGTCCAGGGAGACGGAGGGAAGGACGCGGCAGTCGAACTCGAACCGCTCCTTGCCGGGGACCGTGTTCGTGTTGGGGACGTTGGCGAAGCGGCGGGTCGGCTCGAAGGTCGAGACGGGAGGATCGAAAAGCGGGTCCTCGTCCGGGAACGCCTTGTGCAGGGCCTCGTCCACCTCCACGGCCAGGATGTTGGCCGCACGGCAGGCGTTCAGCCCCGTATTGGGCAGGCTGGCATGAGCCTGGCGGCCCGTCACGGTAAAGGCGAGCTTGAGGCTGGCCTTCTCGGATATCTCGACGAAATCCCCCGCGTCGTTGCCGCCGTCCGGAGCGATCACCAGGTCGTCCGGGCGGAAAAGCCCCCGTTCCAGCAGGGGCTTCAGGCCGAAACCGCTCCCCATCTCCTCGTCCGCGGCAAAGACGAGGCACACGGAGAACTCCGGCTCGGCGCCGGATGCGACGAGCGCCTTGAGCGCATAGAGCGAGGCGATAAGGGTCATCCCATTGTCGCTGACCCCGCGTCCATAGAGACGGGAGCCCTTGACGACGGGCCGATAGGGGTCGATCGTCCAGAGCGACCGATCCCCCTCGGGAACGATATCGACATGAGTCAGGATGCAGAGCCGACGCCGCTGCTTCCCCGGCAACTCCAGGAACAGAGAAGGCCGGTTCCCCGTCGCGGACCTTTCGTCCTCGACCCTCTGCCATGTGACGGCGCCCAGTCCCAGCTCCGCGACGAGACGCTCGATCTCCCTGGCCTTCTCCTCCTCCCCCGTCCCCCCGTTATGGGGGGAGACGGCGGGAATGCGGCAGATTCGGCTCAGGGCCTCGACCATCTCGCCGCAAAGCCCTTCGATTGCTGAAAGCACCCTGTCCTTCACGAAAGCTGCCTCCTCAAAGCAGGGAGAGCCACCCTACAGGAAGATGCCGCGCAGCGCCTCGACGTCGGCGACGCGCTGGATGGCAGCCATGAAAGCGGCGCGGCGCATCTTGACGTTCTTGGCCTGGGCGTAGTCCCAGACGAGCTTGAAGTTGCCCTTCATGATGTGGATCAGGCGGTTGTTGTACTCCTCCTCCGTCCAGAAGAAGCCCTGGAGGTTCTGCGCCCACTCGAAGTAGGAGCCGATGACCCCGCCCGAGTTGGCCAGGAAGTCGGGGACGAGCGTGACGCCCTTGTCCGAGAGGATCTTGTCCCCCTCGGGGGTGACGGGGCCGTTGGCGCCCTCGACGAGGTACTTGGCCTTCACCTTGTCCGCCGTCTTGTCGTTCAGGACGCCGTCGAGCGCGCAGGGGAACAGGAAGTCGCAGTCCACGAACAGGACGTCCGAGACCCCCAGCTTCTCGCAGCCGTCGCAGGTGAACCCCTCCAGCAATTTCTTGGGGTGCGAGGAGATCTGCTCGAAGGCCTTCTTCAGGTCGATGCCCTTCGGGGAGTAATAGGACCCCGTGATGTCGCTGATGGCGACGACCTTGACCCCGGCCTCCGCCAGCGTCTTCGCCGTGTAGCTGCCGACGTTGCCGAACCCCTGGATGGCCGCCCGAATGCCCTCCGGGTTCTTGCCCAGGACCTTCATCAGCTCGAGGCCGCAGGTAGCGACGCCGCGGCCCGTGGCCTCGTTGCGCCCCCTGGAGCCCCAGTATGGGATCGGCTTGCCCGTAAACACGCCCGGCTCCAGCTGACCGCGCATCTTGGTGAGGGTGTCGCTGAACCACACCATCTCCTGGCCTCCCGTGTTGAGGTCCGGGGCGGGCACATCCTGCCAGGTCCCGATGATCGGCGCGATGCGGGCCGCAAAGGTGCGGGACACGCGCTCCTTCTCCTTCTTGGAGAGGACCAGGGGATCGCAGCAGACCCCGCCCTTGCCGCCGCCATAGGGGATGCCGGCCAGCGAACACTTCCAGGTCATGAGCATGGCCAGAGCCTCGCACTCGTCCACGTCCACGTCGGGATGGAAGCGAATGCCGCCCTTGGCCGGGCCGAGGGCGGTGGAATGCTGCACCCTGTAGCCCTTGAAAACCTGGACGGAACCGTCGTCCATCTCCACGGGCACGGAGACCTCGAGCCTGCGCTCGGAGTTGCTCAGGATCGAGATGAGCTTGTCGTCGAGCCCCATCTCCTCCGCAGCACCATAGAAATTCTTCAGTGCCGTATCCAGCAGTACATTCGTAGCCGTCCTTCTCGTAACCGACATACCAGACACCTCCACACATTTTTTATCGGCAAAGGAAGCGGATAAAGCTTGAAAACCATGCAACGACGCACAAAGATATCTACCCGAACCCACGCGCTCACAAAACCGCAGCATCTGTTACAGAATAGCACAAGACGAACAAAAAATGCCCCAAGAGTCAAATTTTCAATTTTTAGTTTTCAACTTTTTCATCCTCACCTCCGGCGGCCCCCTCGAAGGGCTCCTCGCCGGCCCGGGTCAGGAGCGTCACCCTCTGCTCCGCCCGCTCCAGAATCCCTTGGCTCTCCCGAACCAGGGAGACCCCGCGCTCGAAGACCTCGAGCGCCTCGTCCAGAGGCATCGGCTCGGACTCGAGACGCCTCAGGATCTCATCCAACCGCTCCAGATTATCGCCAAACGACATCGGTCCTTCCCCTCCCAGCCTTCCGGTCCATACCCCTACATGCCGTCCCGCATCCCTTATCTCCGCCGCGCGGATACAGGCTCCAACCCATCGACCCCCTCCTCGTTCGGATTCCTCAAGTCCAGCCCCCGGACATTTTTCCTTTTGAAAAAAATATGATAAAATCCTGAGGCAAAAATGTGAAGCGATCTCTCGGCGAGGAGAGGGCAAGGGGCCCATCCCCGTTCGAGTCGAAGAAAAAATGGAGGGAAACTACAATGGCAAAGGTCTGTCAGTGCTGCGGACGCGGCCCCGTGACGGGGAACGCGGTCAGCCATTCCAACCGGCACACGCGTCGTCGTTGGCTGGTCAATCTTCAGAGCGTCCGGATCGATGCGGGCGACGGCTCCACCTTCAAGGTCCGCGTGTGCACGAAGTGCCTCAAGTCCGGCTTCGTCAAAAGGGCAGCCTCGGCAGCCTGATCTGCGGGGACGGGACAAAAGAGAATCGGTGCGGAATCCTTCGGGATTCCGTTTGTTTTTTATGTCTCCCCGGGAGCGCGCTTCGGGCCTGAGCCCCTCCTTCGCTCCACCTGCGCCGCCGCGACCCTGCGGTCTCGTTTCCTCCGTCCGTGTATTCTACCGTAATCGGAAACAAAGGACAAACCTCTGTCCGGAGGGTGCGAGAAACAGGAGGACACGAACGGGGCTTCTCATGCCGTGATTCTTGCAAAGGGCACAGCCCGAAGCCGTCGGCGGGACGATATAATAAAGTAGGACAAGGAAGACGACGGAGGGATCGCTATGGGGTCCGAGGACCGCTACTGCAAGACGTATTCCATCTCATGGGAGAAGATCCATCAGGACTGCAAGTCCCTGGCGGAAAGGCTCCACGGGATGGGAAGATGGGAGCGCATCGTGGGGATCGCCCGGGGGGGACTGGTCCCAACGGCGATCGTCGCACGGGAGCTGGGCATCAGGCTGGTCGATACCGTCTGCATCTCGAGCTACACTCTCAGGACCCAGGGCAGGCCCAACATCCTGAAGGGAATCACCACCGAGGACGGGGGCAGGAACTGGCTCATCGTCGACGACCTCGTGGACACGGGCAAAACGGCGCAGGTCGTGCGCGCCCTCCTTCCCAACGCCTGCTTCGCCACGGTCTACGCAAAGCCCGAGGGGCGTCCCTTCGTGGACACCTTCATCACGGAGGTCTCCCAGGACACATGGATCCTCTTTCCATGGGATGCGGAGTACGCCTACAGCAAGCCGCTGGTGGAGGACGCCTGAGCCGCGGACGGGGGAGGCGGCAGTACCGCTCCCTCCCGTCCCCAATCGGCTCGCTCGGATCCGGAACCGAATCACGCCTGAAGATCCAGCGCCCTGCCCATACCCATCGACTGCAGAAGCTGGGTCATCGTCGCCTGCTGAAGGTCCATGACGTTCCTCAGCACCGACACCTGCACCGCGGAGCTCACCCGCGCGGCAGCCATCTCCATGGAGTACCTTGCGACGTCTCCTGATATATCCATGGCGTCTCACCTCCTTTCCTGCGATGTTTCGCCCCCACCGCGCCGGAACCGCGGCCCCGATGGGGATCTCAAACAGGACAACCTGTTTTCTGAGGGAGGATACGTTATGCTGAACTATCTCGAATTCGCCGGCTGGCTCATCTTAATCACCTGGATCGCCTCATATGTGTTCCCGCGCTACATCATGCCGTCCCTCCATCCCCTCTGCGACGCGCTGGAGGAACTCCACGGCGGGAGCGGAGGAATGGGCTTCCTCGGGGCTCCCCTGTCCCTGCTCTTCCAGATTATCCTCTCCCTGGCCCTGACCTGGCTCCTGACGGGCTGGTCGGCCTGGTGCGTGCTCTACTGCAGGGCCTACACCCGCGGCATGACCACCGGCCGGATTCAATATTACCTCACCGGCCTCTTCTGCTGCGAGTTCGCGCTCTCCCGCATGGCGAAGGCCGACCGCTACCGGGGGTTCTTCCTGTCCGTACTCCCCTTCGCCATGGCTATGGGCGCCTTCATCGTGTACAGCGTCAACCCCGCCTCCATCAGAAAGATGTACCCCTGGCTGGTGCGCTGGATGGGCTTTTACTTCTAGCCCGGCGTCCGCTCGGCCCCCCGTGGAGCGCCGCCCCTCTTTCCGTCAATCGAGAACGTAGGACTTCAAGGGCGGGAAACCGTTGAAGAACACCGCACTGTAGGTCTGCGTATAGGCTCCCGTCGTGAAGAGATAGAGCCTGTCGCCCTCGCGCACGTCGGCGGGAAGCCGAACGAGGTTTTTCTCGTAGAGCACGTCCATGCTGTCGCAGGTCGGCCCCGCCAGGATGTAGTCGCGGCTCTCCCCCGTGCGCTCGGAGTAGACCGGATAGCGCAGGCTCTCGTCGATCGTCTCGATAAGGCCGCCGAACTTGCCGACATCCAGGTAAAGCCAGGGGACCCCGCCCTCCCGCTCCTTGCAGGAGACCATGACGACCTCCGCCACGAGCACCCCGGCGTCGCCCGCCATATAGCGCCCCGGCTCGACGATGATCCTGGGGAAATCGTTGCCGAAGAACTCCCGCAGGTAGTCCGTGATCTCGGCCGCATAGACGTAGGTCTCCTCGATCGGATGGAAATAATGCGCCGGCAGCCCCCCGCCCATGTTGATCAGGTCCAGCTCGATCCCCCGTTGGGCCGCGGCGTCGAAGAGCGCCCGGCAGGTTTTGATCGCCACACGCCACTGGGTCACGTCCTTCTGCTGGGACCCCACGTGGAAGGAGACGCCCCTCGGCCTCAGCCCGAGTTCCCTCGCCAGCAGGATCGCGTCGAAGACCACCTCGGGCTGGGCCCCGAACTTGCGGGACAGGGGCCAGTCCGCCCCGCTGCCGTCCGCAAGGATACGGAAAAAGACGCCGCTTCCGGGCGCGTTTTCGGCCAGCTTGCGGACATCCCCCTCGGAGTCGGAGGCGAAGAGGCGAACGCCCCTGTCGTAGGCGTAGCGGATATCCCGGGCTTTTTTGATGGTGTTGCCGTAGCTCAGGCGCTCCGGAGAGGCCCCCAGTTTCAGCATCCAATCCAGTTCGTAGACGGATGCGATGTCGAAGCAGCTCCCCTTTTCGATCAGCAGTTCGAGGATCGCCGCGTCGGGGTTGGCCTTGATCGCATAGTAGATGTCCGCGTAGGGCATGGACCTTCGAAGCCCGTCATATTTTCTGCCCACGACGTCCCGCGAGAGCACCACGAAAGGGGTCTCCTTGTCCGAGGCAAACTCCTTCAGCCGTGCAAAACGTTCTTTCGTGATGTACCCCTCGAGGTCAAAAGAATAATCGAATGCGTGCACGAAAGGGCCTCCGCTTTCACAGTTGGGATTACGCCGGAACGTATCCGCCGTCCTTCACAGTTTAACGCAGAAACCCCGAATATCGACAAAAAAACATATCAGTTCCCCCGTTTTCGCGCGGGGGCGATGTGCTATGATGAAAAACGCGTGAAGAACCCCCGTATCCATTCCTTATCTTTCTGCGAAAGGGGCATGTCCGTCTTGAACTGGGTTCATCTGCTGGAGACGCTGATGCTGATCTGCTTTGGAGCCGCCTGGCCTCTGTCGATCCTCAAGTCCTGGAGGGCGCGCACGGCCAGGGGCAAGAGCCTTGGGTTCCTCACGGTGATCCTGCTGGGATACACGGCCGGAATCGCGAAGGTGTACCTGGTGGACGGCTTTCAGGGTTTCCTGCTCATCCCCTACGCCATCAATTTCATCCTCGTGGGGACCGAGACGGCCCTCTACTTCCGGAACACCCGGCTCGATCGGCAATCCGAACGGGAGTCGGGCACCCGGGATCGAGACGGGGCCTGAGAAGCGGCCCGGCAGTGATGTCCCGTTCGGGCGACTTGCTGCTTCTCAGCCGCAGCGGCTACGACGCGGCCGGGGTCGACTCGGCCATCCGGGCCGTCTTCGGGTACTTCGGGGGCATCGGCCGGTTTGTCCGGCCCGGAAGCCGCGTCCTGCTCAAGGTCAACCTGGTGGCGGGACACCCGCCCGAGCGGCGCGTCACAACGGACCCCGAGATCGTGCGGGCCGTGGCCCGGCAGGTCCTCTCAGCCGGGGGCCGGCCTTTCATCGCGGACAGCCCGGGGATCGACGCCTTCGTCCCCGCGGCCGAGAGGGCGGGATTCATGGATGTGGCCCGGGAGCTGGGGATCCCCTGCGTCGAGCTCACGGACCCCGTCCCCCTTCCGCCCGCGCCGGACGCCCTCTTCCGCAGAATCGAGGTCTCCCGCCTGGTCCTCGAGGCCGACACCGTCATCAACCTTCCAAAGATGAAGACGCACGGGCAGATGCTCCTGACCCTGGGCGTCAAAAACCTTTTCGGCTGCATCGTCGGCCGGCGCAAGGCCTCCTGGCACTACGACGTGGGGCTGAGCCGCGAGCGATTCGCCGGACTCCTTCTGGACCTCAGGGCCGGGATCGCACCGGCCCTGACGATTCTGGACGGGATCGTCGGCATGGACGGCGCGGGACCGACAAGCGGCCGGCCCTTCCCTTACGGCGTCGTCGCCGCGGCCGAGGACGCCCTGGCCCTGGATTTTCAGCTGTGCAGGATGATGGGAGCCAGCCTGGAGGACTTTCCCCTGTGGCTGGCCGCGAAAAAAAGGGGGCTCCCGCAGTGCGCCCCGAACGGGAGCACGCTCGCCGGGGATTTCCCCTCGTCCCACACCTTCCCGGGAACCGACATCCCCGCCCCGCGCAGCCTGAGGCTCCTGCCCCGGCTCCCCTTCGCCCGCCTCTGGGAACGGGCCCTGACCTCCCGACCGATCCACGTCCCCTCGCTCTGCATCGGCTGCGGGCGATGCGAGGCCGTTTGCGCCGCGGGGGCCCTGAAACATGCCGACCGGACCCTGCGCTTCAACTATCGGAGATGCATCCGCTGCTACTGCTGCCACGAGATGTGTCCCGTCCGGGCCATCGCCTTCCGGGAGAGCCCTCTCGTCCGCCTCCTTCGAGGGGCGGAGAACCTGGCCTCGCGCCTGACGCGCCTGAGAGGGAGATAAACGCCCAATGACGGGAATCGGAACCGCCGGCCGGGAGGTTCGCACAGGCCCCGTAAGGGCCCCATACCGACGCCCCTGACGGGCTGATGGGAGGGCGGCATTCCCCGCAGTCCGCCCGTGGAGGAAACTTCAAAGGGCCGGAGCTCCTCCGGCTCCGGCCCTTTCTTCACTCGGTCCCTCAACTCGGTTCCTCAAGCGTCAGCGGCTGGTCTCGATCTCGCCGATCTTTTCCTCGAACCCGTAGATCGTGGGGTCGATCTCGTCCACCGTCCGGTTCAGGTCGTCGAGCCCGCGGAAGCGGCGGCCCTTGGGCAGGCGGTTGGCGAAGCGCTTGACCTTCAGCAGGGCCTGGAGATAGTTGCGCTCGAAGGGCAGGACCATCTGCGCGGCCATCAGCGCGCTCGGCGTCGCCTCCTCGAAGAACAGCAGGGCCATCTCCAGGTTCTCGTCGATGTCCATCTCGTCGTACCATATCTCCGCGAGGATCGTGCGGAAACGCGCGCGGTCCGTCCCGTGCACCATTTTGCGCACCACCCGGTCGATCTTGCGCATCCCCGCCCGGAGCATCTCCAGGACGATATGGGCGTCCGCCGTCGGCAGCGAGTACTCGGCGATGTACTCCGCCTCCACCTCCGGCAGGGCCTGACGACGCAGCAGGCGTCCATAGGAGGGATGAAGCGTCACCACCGCCGGCTCGGAGGGGGAGTCCACCAGATCCCGGAACACCTTCCCGGTGTCGAACCCCCTCCGCTCGAAGGGCGACGCCTTGAGCCAGGTCACGAACCCGGGGTCGAACAGCCCCTTGCGCCCCGCGCGGCCCGCCATCTGGAGAAATTCGTTCTTCGATATGGGCTCGTCGTGATGGTACTGCACCAGCTGGGCAAAGACGACGTACTGAGCGGGCAGGTTGACCCCCAGGGCCAGGGCGTTCGTCCCGCAGACGACATCCAGGATGCGCTCGCGGAACGCCGACTCCACCAGGAGCTTTTCCTTGGGGAACATGCCCCCATGATAGATCCCGACCCCGCTCAGCAGAGGGGGAGCGATCTTCGGCACCTCCAGGATCCCGGCCAGCTCGTTCAGCCTCTCCCGCGCCTCCCGGGGAAGGTGCGGGCGCGTCCGCGCGACCGCGAAGGCCAGGTCGGACGCCCCCTTCTGGGAGAACAGAAAGATCAGGGCATCGTGGACGCCGCCCACCGTCATGGGGTTTTCGGGGGTGAAGATGAGGCGGGTCGTCCTCTTTTTGCTCTCGTGGATGACGAAGTCGCGGGAGCAGATCTCCGAGAGGTAGCGCCCCACGGACCGGACTCCGCCGAGCGTAGCGGACATCACCAGGATGGGCGTCTCGGGGTGCGTGGCGCGTATTCCATCGATGTAGGTCCGCGCGCGGTCGGGGTCGCTGAAGATGTAGTGGAACTCGTCCACGATGAGCTTCTGGCCGGGCTGGTCCGCATACTTCATGGTGTAGATCTCCTGCGTGCAACAGATGATGCGGGCCCCCTCGTTCCGTTTGAAGTCGCCCGTCTCGATCCCCACGTCCAGCCCCATCCGCCGCAGGTCCATATAGCGCTCGTTGCTCAGGGCCTTGATGGGGGCGGTGAAGACGACCCGTCGTGCGTCCGGCCAGCACACCTGCCCCTCCCGGTCCAGAAGCCCCGCCCAGAGGTAGGCCACCAAGGTCTTTCCCGACCCCGTCGGGGCCGAGAGCACGGCGCTGCGCCCCTCGATCCGGTCGAAGGCCTCCAGCTGCCAATCATAAAAATCCGTCTTATCCAAAGGACGAAGCCCCCCTCGATATGCCGACGAAGCCTCGCGGCCATATAGACACAAGCCCTCCGCGCTCTTGTCCGCGAAGGGCCTGCAATACTGTGAATCGAAAATAGCGAGCAGCTCATAAGCCGGGTTCTGTACACGGTAACCATTTATCTGGGAGACTCCTCGCGGAGGCCCTCGAGCGACCGTACCCGGGGGTCGGCGGGCCGCCTCATCCCCCCCTATTCGGTCTTGCTCCGGATGGGGTTTGCCAGGCACACGGCTTACGCCGTATCCGGCAGGCTCTTACCCCGCCTTTTCACCCTTACCCCGGCGAGGGGCGGTCTGTTTTCTGTGGCACTTTCCTTCGGCTCGCGCCGACCGGGCGTTACCCGGCATCCTGCCCTGCGGAGCCCGGACTTTCCTCCGCGGCCCGAAAGCCGCGGCGGCTACCCGAGCTGCTCACCCGAACATTGTACCACTTTTCGTCCGGCGGGATCACGCGCTTTTTCTCACGTACAGCTCCAGGATCTTCAGCACCATCGCGGTGGCCTTCTCCATCGCCTGCACCGGGATGAACTCGAAGCGGCCGTGGTAGTTGTGGCCGCCCGTGAAGAGGTTGGGGGTCAGGAGCCCGCGCCAGGAGAGCGCCGCACCGTCCGTGCCGCCGCGCATCGGGATGATGAACGGCTCGATGCCCAGCTCCCGCATCGCCTCCATCGCCGTCTCCGCGATGTGCATGCTCCCGGCCATCTTGTCGGCCATGTTGTAGTACTGATCCTTCATCTCCAGCTCGAACCGGTCCGCGCCGTACCTGTCCTGCATCCACTTCACGGCCCTCTCCATGAAGGCCTTGCGCTCCGCGAACCGTTTCGCGTCATGGTCGCGGATGATGAAGTACAGCTCGGCGGCCTCGGTCCTCGCGTCGAAGCGCGTGCAGTGGTAGAACCCCTCGTACCGCTCCGTGGCCGCGGGTGTCTCCGCGGGCGGGAAGAGCGACAGGAACTCGTGCCCCATCGTCACCGCGCTCAGCATCATGCCCTTGGCCGTTCCCGGGTGCACCGCCCGGCCCTTGATCCGCACCGACGCGTTCGCCGCGTTGAAGTTCTCGTAGCACACCTCGCCGATGGGGCCGCCGTCGAGCGTATAGGCGAAGTCCGCCCCGAACTTCCCGATGTCCAGCAGTTTCGCCAGGTGCCCCACCTCCTCGTCGGGGGTGAAGGCGACCTTGACGTCGCCGTGCTCGATCTCCGGGTGGTGAACCAGGTAATCCACCGCGCCCATCACCTCGGCCATGCCGGCCTTGTTG
>NZ_CAUUGJ010000026.1:0-24213 GCF_963544685.1 uncultured Fretibacterium sp.
CCGCACGCTCTCCTGGGTCCGCGAGCGGTACGGGGATGCGGTGCGGGTCGGGGGCGGGAACGTCGTGGATGCGGACGGGTTCCGCTTCCTGGCCGAAGCGGGGGCGGACTTCGTCAAGGTGGGGATCGGCGGCGGGTCCATCTGCATCACGCGCGAGGCCAAGGGGATCGGGCGCGGGCAGGCCACGGCCGTGATCGAGGTGGCCCGCGCGCGCGACGCCTACTTCGAGGAGACGGGCGTCTACGTGCCGGTCTGCTCCGACGGCGGCATCGTGATGGACTATCACATCACGCTGGCCCTGGCGATGGGCGCGGACTTCTGCATGCTGGGACGGTACTTCGCGCGGTTCGACGAGAGCCCGACGAACAAGGTGATGGTGAACGGGAACTTCGTCAAGGAGTACTGGGGCGAGGGTTCCTCGCGCGCACGGAACTGGCAGCGCTACGACACGGGCGACGCCGGCGCGGAGCAGAAGCTGTCGTTCGAGGAGGGCGTGGACTCCTACGTGCCCTACGCGGGCAGCCTGAGGGACAACGTGGCGGAGACGCTCAGCAAGGTGCGCTCGACGTTCTGCAACTGCGGCGCGCTGTCCATCCCCGAGATGCGGGAGAAGGCGCGGCTGACCCTGGTCTCGCCCATGACGATCTCCGAGGGCGGAGCGCACGACGTGCTGATGAAGGAGACCATGAAACGGACGGGAAAGTAGGGCTCCCGTGCCCCCGGACTTCCCGTCCGGGGGCGTTCGCCGGGCCGGGAGAGTCCGGCCCGCTCGTTTTCGCGTCGCCTTATTTTCGCGTGTAGAGGAACGGTCCCGCCATCTCGAAGCCCATCTTCTTGTACTCGAAGATCTGCTCCGTGGACCCGACCAGGAAATACCCGCCGGGCGCCAGGGCGTTGAAGAACTTGACGTAGAGCAGAGCCTTGGTCTCCGCCGTGAAGTAGATGACGACGTTGCGGCAGAGGATGACGTCGAACCCGCTGCCGAAGGCGTCGTCGATCATGTTGAAGCGCTTGAACGACACGCGCCGCTTGATCTCGGCGTTCACCTCGTAGGTCTCGCCTCCGTCCCGGGTCGTGAAGTACTTGGAGAGGTACTCCGGCGGGACGTTCAGAAGCTGCCGCTTCAGGTAGACGCCCTTCTGGGCGATGGCGATGGCCCCCTGGTCGATGTCGGCGGCCAGCACCGGGGTCGAGGCGTCCAGTCCGCAGACGGCCGACAGAATGGCCAGGGAATACGGTTCCTCGCCCGTGGCGCAGCCGGCGCTCCACAGCTTCAGCCGCTTGTGGCCCCGCTTCTTGATCAGCTCGGGGATGAGCTGATCCCGCAGCTTCCACCACTGGCTGTCGTTGCGGAAGAACTCCGACACGTTGATCGTCAGGTGGTCCAGAAACTCCCTCAGCTTTTTGTCGTCGTTCTTGATCGTGTTGAAATAGTCGTCATAGGTCTTGACGTTCCAACGATCCATCAGCATGTGGACCCGCCGGTGAATCTGATTTTTGTAGGAATTCAGGTCCAGTCCGATAATCTTGCGCAGCTTCTGCTTGAACCCGTCGTATTCGGGCGAGGTGTATTGGTTCCGCTCTTCCATCAGGCTCTCCTCCAGAAGATCTCCGGGCGTTCTCCGTCGGGTCAGTCCTCCAGGACTTCCTTCTCCTTCGCCTTATAGGCCTCGTCGACCTTTTTGATGTATTCGTCCGTCGCGTCCTGGACCTCCTTGGTGTACTTCTTCAGGTCGTCCTCGGTGATGGCGGAGTCCTTCTCCATCTTCTTCAGGACCTCGACGGAATCGCGGCGGTGGTTCCTCAGGACGACGCGCGTCTCCTCGGCCTTCTTCGCCAGGAGCTTCGTCAGCTCCACGCGCCGCTCCCGCGTGAGCTCCGGCAGGGTCAGGCGGATGCATTCCCCGTCGTTCTGAGGGGTGATCCCGAGGTTCGAGGCCAGGATCGCCTTTTCGATCGTCTTCAGGCCGGAGCGGTCGAAGGGCGTGATCTGAAGCTTGCGGGCCTCGGGGATCGTGATGTTCGCCATCTGCTTGAGGGGCGTCGGCGTTCCGTAGTAGTCCGCCTTGATATCGCTCACCAGCCCCGGATGGGCCCGGCCGGTCCGGATCGCCAGGTATTCGTTATGCAAAAACGCCAGGGCCTTCTCCATCCTGTCCCGCAGCTGTTTGATCTCGTTTCTGGGCATAACGTTTTTCCTCCTCTCAGGTTTTCGCTTTCCTGTTCTCGTGTTTCCGGCCGCATCCGCATGGACGACGGCCAGAAAGACGGGGGCGCCGTTATCCGGGCTCCCCCTCCTCCACGATTGTACCAATTCGCTCGCCTTTGACAAGCGCCGAAACCAGTGTGCCCTGGCTCTGAACGTTCAGGACGAGGATCGGAATCCGGTTCTCGCGGCAGAGGGAGAACGCGGAGGCGTCCATGACCTCGATGCTGTCGCGCAGCGCCTCGCTGTAGGTGACGCGGGAGAGGAACTTCGCGTCCTTGAAGGCGCTCGGGTCCCTGTCGTAGATCCCGTCCACCTTCGTCCCCTTGACCATGCAGTCCGCGTTCATCTCCGCCGCCCGCAGGGCGGCGGTGGTATCCGTCGAGAAGAACGGGGAGCCCGTCCCCGCGGCGAAGATCACCACGCGCCCCTTCTCCATGTGCCGCAGGGCGCGGCGGCGGATGTAGGGCTCCGCGACCGCCCGCATCTCGATCGCGGTCTGGACGCGCGTCGGGACGCCCAGCTTCTCCAGGACGTCCTGAAGCCCCAGGGCGTTGACGACCGTCCCCAGCATGCCCATGTAATCGGCCTGGGCCCGCTCGATGCCCAGCTTCTCGACGTCCCGGCCCCGCAGCATGTTGCCGCCGCCCACCACCATACACAGCTCGACGCCCGCACGGTGAACCTCAGCGAGCTCCGCCCCGATTCGACGCATCGCGTCGAAATCAAGGCCAAAGTGCCTGTCCCCGGCCAGCACCTCCCCGGAGAGCTTCAGCAGGACCCGCTTATACCTCGGCATCGCAATCCCTCCTCAACGGAACAAAAATCACGAAGAAAGCTCCCTGCCTGCAACAAAAATCCGGCGCGGAGGAAGGAATCGTCCACGCCGGATCCGTCATTCTGAAGCGGTATTCAATAAATCATTCCCCGATCATGAAGCGGGCGAAGCGTTTGACGACGATGTTCTCGCCCAGCTTGGCGATCATATCCACCACCAGGTCGGCGATCTTCTTGTCGGGGTCCCTGATGTAGGCCTGCTCCATCAGGCAGGTCGTCTCGTAGAACTTGCGGACCTTGCCCTCCACGATATTCTCGATGCGGTCCTCGGGCTTGCCCTCGTCCCGGAGCTGCTGACGGTAAATCTCCTTCTCGCGCTCCAGGTCCTCGGCCGGGACGTCCTCGGGACGGAGGTAGAGGGGATTCGCCGCCGTGATGTGCATGGCGATCTCGTGCCCCAGTTCGTTGAACTCGTCCGTCTTGGCGACGAAGTCCGTCTCGCTGTTCAGCTCCAGCAGCGCGCCCACCTTGAAGTTGTTGTGGACGTAGTGGAAGATGCGGCCGTCGCTGGCCGTCCGGCTGGCCTTCTTGGCCGCCTTGGCGAGCCCCTTCTCACGAAGGTAGTCGATGGCCTTCTCCACATCGCCGTTCGTCTCGGCCAGCGCCTTCTTGCAGTCCATCATCCCGGAGCCCGTGCGCTCCCGGAGCTCCTTGACCACGCCTGCGGAAATCTCGGCCATATCAGCGATCCCCCTTGCCTTCACCGTCGTCGTCGCCGCCGTAGGTATTGTGCAGACGCTCGCGGACCGCGATCAGGTCGTTCTCGCTGACGTCCACGGGCTTGGCTTCCTCCTCGGCCTTGGCGGCCTCCGCGGGGGCGGCCTCGTCCTCGCCCTGCCGGCCCTCGATCACCGCGTTCGCCATAAGCCCCGTGATCAGCTTGATGGCGCGGATGGCGTCGTCATTGCCCGGGATGGGGTAGTCGATCACCTCGGGATCGCAGTTCGTATCGACGATCGAGACCACCGGCACGCCCAGCTTGCGGGCCTCGGCGATGGCGTTCTCCTCGCGGCGCGGGTCGATCAGGAAAATCGCGTCCGGGACGGCCGTCATCTTGGCGATGCCGCCCAGGTACTTCTCGAGCTTCAGCTGCTCCTTGCGCAGCGCGGCGAGCTCCTTCTTGGAGAACTTCTCCCAGGTATTGTCCTCGTCGTACTTGCGGAGCTCCAGCATCCGCTGGACGCGCTTGCGGATCGTGGGGAAATTCGTCATCAGGCCGCCCAGCCAGCGCTGGTTGATGAAATGCTGGCCGCAGCGCGTCGCCTCGTCGCGGATCGTGTCCTGCGCCTGGCGCTTGGTCCCGACGAAGAGCACCGTGCCCCCCTCCGAGGCCGTCGTACGGATGAAATCGTACGCCTTATCCAAACCCCTCACGGTCTTCTGCAGGTCGATGATGTAGACCCCGTTGCGTTCCGTGAAGATGTAGGGCTTCATCTTGGGGTTCCAGCGCCTCGTCTGGTGCCCGAAGTGCACGCCGCACTCCAGCAACTGCTTCATGCTCACAACTGCCACTTTTTCAACCTCCCAAAGGTTAAGCCTCCACCCGGCGCCCTTATTGAGGCTCCCCGATCCCGCGCCCCGCCCGAGGGCGGCATGCGGAACACCTTTGCGGCCCCGCGCCGGATGTGTGTGATCGACAACACGAAGGACAGTATATCAAAAAGTTCCGATTTTGAGGATAGCTTTCGCCTTACCCTTAATAGATCAGTAGAGCCCCATCAGACGCGGAAGGGCTGTACTCAAAAATGGCAGATAGCTGAGCAGGAGGATATCGAGAACCATCACCAGGATGAAGGGTAATGCCGCACGGGAAATGTCCTCAAGAGAAATTTTAGCGATGCCGCAGCTGACAAAAAGACAAACGCCTAACGGTGGGGTAACCATACCGATGGCTAGGTTGACCACGATGACGATTCCGAAATGCAGTGGGTCCACCCCGATAGTCTGTAGAACAGGCATCAACACGGGAACGAGAATGATAATGGAGGCGACCGTCTCCATAAATGTTCCGATGAAGAGCAACAAGAGGTTGATCAGAAGAAGGATCACGACAGGGCTTGAGGAGAGAGTCAGCATTCCCTCCGCCACCATCTGGGGCACACGCCTGGAAGTAATCACCCAGCTGAAGGCCGAAGAGGTCCCAATGATGAAAAGGATGATCGCGGTACTGACCGCCGTGTTCACGAAGATGGCTTTGAGCTGCGCGACGCGGAGCTCACGATAGATGAAGAGCCCCACAAAGAGACCGTAGACCACCGCAACGACAGCGGCCTCCGTAGGGGTAAACACGCCGCCGTAGATCCCCCCGAGGATGATGACCGGCATCAACAGGGCCCAGAAGGCATCCACAAAGGCTGCTCCCCGTTCCGACCACGAGTAGCGCCGTTCTCCGCGGTAGCCGCACCGACGGGCAATCAGCCATGCAACAAACATCAGAGAGAGTCCTACCAGCACCCCCGGCAGGACTCCGCCCATGAAAAGAGCCCCCACGGACACACCGGTCATGACACCGTAGATGATCATAGGGATGCTTGGCGGGATCATGACCCCAAGGGTTCCAGCCGTGGCCTGAACGGCGGCGGTGTAGGGTTTTCCATATCCGCGTGTGACCATCTCGGGGATGAGAACACTCCCGATCGCGGCAACACAGGCTGCAGCCGCCCCTGAAATGGCCCCGAAAAACATGCTGGCGATGATGGCAACAAAGGCCAGGCCACCCGCGAAATGGCCCACGAAGGTGTTCGCCAGATGAATGAGCCGGCGCGATATCCCTCCGGTCTCCATCAGTGCTCCGGCCAGGATAAAGAATGGGACGGCCATAAGGGGAAACGAATCCATGGCGGTAAACATTTTCTGGACGAGCACCGTCGGAGGAATCTGTCCCAGCATCAAGGTCAAAAGTGTCGCGCTCCCAATGGAAAGGGCTATAGGGATATTGAGAAGGAAGAACGTAATGAGCGTGACAAAGAGTACGGACATCATAGGCTGCTCTCCTCCCCTCGTAACTGCAGAAGCATGGCCTCCAGAGCGTAGAACAGCATCAGGGTGCCTCCTGCGACGAGAGCTCCGTAAGGAATGGCCATGGAGATTTCCATCGCTGGGGACTCCTGAGCGGCCACAACCCTGAGAAGACGTACTCCATAAAGGATCAGGCCGCAACAGAAAAGGATCGCGACCAACGAGCCGAACACGGCCGTCGCACGTTTCAGATGCTTCGGGAAAAGCATCGTCAGAGCCTCAACCCCGATATGCCCCTTTCGGCGCAATCCGATGCCAGCCCCCAGCATGGAAAGCCATACCATGATGTAACGACTGGCTTCCTCCGACCAAGGCAACGACGCACGCAGGATGAAGCGGAAGACGACCTGTGCGAAGACGATAACCACCATTGAGCCAACCAAAAGGAACAGGAGGTATTCCGTACATCCCTGCACAAAATCCAGGAAACTCGAAAACCGTCGCATCAGGATATCTCCCCCAAACCTAAGAAAAAGGGCGCGGCGAAGGACCGCGCCCTGGATCCAAAACAGTCACGTTGGGCTCCTAGGGTTTAGCACTTATAATATTGTCCAGGAGTTCTGCAACGTCCCCAAGCTCTCCACGGAAATCCTCGTAGACCTTTTTTGAAGCCTCCCTTAAAGGCTCGATGTCAGGCGTTGTAACCTCCATCCCGTTCTTCTTGAGCGTCTCGATATATTCATGTTCCATTTTGTCGCACACCTCGCGTTGATAGAGTGCGGCTTCCTGCGCTGCGGCCATGAATATAGTCTGATATTCCTTGGGCAATGACATAAAAACAGGCTGTGCAACAGCAATCATAGCTGGAGAGAATACATGCTGCGTCAACGCCAGGTACTTCTGGACCTCAAAGAGCTTGGATGTGTAGATGACCGGAATCGGATTTTCCTGTCCATCGATGGTGCCCTGTTGGAGAGCTGTGAAGACTTCACTCCACGCCATCGGTGTTGGGTCTGCACCCAATAGACGCCACATCGCCATGTGAACCTTGTTCTCCTGTGTACGAATTTTGAGCCCTGCGATGTCTCCCAGTCCATTTACCGGACGCTTGGAATTCGTGAGGTTGCGGAACCCATTCTCCATCCAGGCTAAGCCTCGGATTCCCTTAGATTCCAGCAAGCCCAGAATATGGCGACCGATCTCCCCGTCCAAGACGCTGTAAACGTGGGTCTTGTTCTGGAAAAGAAAGGGAAAGTCGAAAATGAGGAATCGCTTCTCAAAACCACCAACCGGTCCGGTAGAACCGACATACATGTCGATGGTCCCCAATTGAAGCCCTTCCAAAATATCCCGCTCTCCTGTTCCCAGCTGATTATTGGGAAAAATGTCGATTTTCACGTTACCCTGGGTGCGTTCTTCAACCAGCTCCTTAAAACGCACGGCCCCGTAATGGTAAGCATTCTCCTCCGGAACCGCATGCCCCAGTTTCAATACGAATTTCGGTTCTGCCGATACCGGCATAGCAAACAGAGCCGTGCACAACAGAAGCAGAACAAACAATATACTTCTTCGACAACGTGTCATTTCCAACTCCTCCTGCGAAATATTAATAAGCTTAATTATTCAAGAGAACCACAAGCGGTTTTCCCCTCTGGTCATTTTGGTGGGGAAGGGACCTCAAAAAGCTGCAAGCAGGACCTTTTACGCGGCACCATTCGAAAGATTGTAGGTTTTCTCCCGAACCGTGATCAATTTCGTCAGTACCGCATTCACCGGCACGGCAATACCAAGTTTCTCCCCCAGCTCGACAATAGCTCCATTAATAACGGATATCTCAGTCTTACGCTTGGCCATGACATCCTGGAGCATTGAGGAACGGTTTTCTGCCGTTTTTTTAGCGATATTTCGTGTATGCTCGAAAGGATCGGCCACCTCAAAGCAAATCCCCTTGGAGCGGGCCACTGCACAGGCTTCATCTATCGCGGCTCGCATCAAGGACTCCGTCTCGGGATAGTCAACGAGTTGTCCGTTCCTCATGCCCGTCACGGCGGTTAAGGCATTAATGCCAACGTTAACAATCAATTTGGTCCAAATTAACCCCATGACGTTTTCTGAGATCTTCGTGGCAATCCCTGCATGGTTGAAAGTCGATGCCAATGCGGCAATACGCTCGGAACGGACCCCACTTTGTTCTCCAATCACTGTTTCTCCCGTTCCAGCGTGTCGGATACGTCCGGGCCCCAACAGTGTGGATCCATGTCCCGTCGTACCCGCTATCACGTGAGAAAGACCCATAACGGAGTTTAATTTTTCGACGTTCCCCAAACCATTCTGGAGAGTCAATACCATTGTTTCCTCTCCAACTAAACAGAAGGCTTCTCGCGCAGCTTGTTCCGTCAGGGTGGCTTTCACGAACACAATCACAAGCTCGACCGCACCTATTTCGGAAGGGTGCGTAACCGCACGGATATTTTCAATCCGGCGTATTCGATCCGGCTCCTCAATTTGTAAGCCCGACGTATTGAGCGCCTCGACGTGCTCCTTCCACACATCGATCAACACCACCTCATGGCCTGCTTCCGCCAGTGTTCCTCCGTAAAGACATCCCATAGCTCCAGCGCCAAGAATGGCGATCTTCATTGGCCTTTTCCCTCCTACAGAACGAGATCAGTAAATCTTCCCGATATCGTCCTTGCTGAGTCCTCCAAAGACATATTCATCGCTGGGGAATTTGACGTCACGGACCTCCTGTTTGTACTCCTGCAGCGCCTTAACAATCTGCTCACCAATATCGGCGTATTTTTTGACAAATTTGGGACGGAAACGGTCGAACATTCCCAGCAGATCGTGATAGACCAGTACCTGGCCATCGCAATATCGCCCGGCGCCGATACCAATCACGGGGATCTTCACTGCTTCGGTGATTGCCCGTCCCAGTTCCTCGGGCACACATTCCACAACCAGGGAGAAGGCTCCCGCCTGCTCCAAGGATTTCGCCTGATCCACGATCTTCCGTGCCGCATCCATGTTCTTACCCTGCAATTTAAACCCACCCAGAAGCCCTGCCGTCTGCGGGGTCAGGCCGATATGTCCCTGCACCCCAATACCCGCATCGACCATGCGGCGAACCGTCTCGGGCATGCACCCCTCCAGCTTGACGACATCACATCCTCCTTCTTTCAGCAAGCGGTTGGCGCTGTGGATGGCCTGCTCCGGGGTCTCATTGTAAGATCCGAAGACGAGATCTCCTACGATCATCGGGGAAGGCGCTCCCTTCACGACAGCCCTGATGTGATGGATCATCTGATCTGTGGTCAGAGGCACCGTAGATTCGTGGCCCAGCATAGTCATGGACAGACTATCTCCAACCAAGATCATCTCTATTCCTGACTTCTCCACCAATGTCGCCTGGCCGAAGTCATAGGCCGTGACGTAGCTGATCTTCTCCCCGTTTTGCTTCATCTCCTGGAGTTTTTGAATCGTTACCTTGGGCATAACACAAACCTCCCTCAATAATGTAGAAAAGAACATTGCAATAGAGCTATGATTTTTTCGGGGTATCTATTCATCGCCGATGGTTACAACAGAAAGTTTATATTGCCCTTCATTCGAGAGAAGGAGTAGAATCATCCAACGAATTACCGTGATAAGGCAGCACCAGGAGCGAAATGGCCATCACGATAAAAGCAAATAGAATACCGCAAGTGGTGGCATTGAGCTTGGAGAACCCAAGGTCAACCAAGTGCGTTTTGGTATCCAACACGCCAACCCATAGATTCACCGTCTCCGTCCCCTGATAGAAGCTACAGAACAACGTGAGAGCAATGCCGCAGACCGAGGCAAGAATGGCCCCGGCATTGGAGGCGCGTCGAGTAAAGAGCCCAAAGACGAGCGGTGCGGCCAGAGATACACTCATCAGTGAGTAGAAAATCGTCAGCGCAGATATGATACTGCCGAGTTTCAATGCAAAGAGTACACCCAGCACCCCCGACAGAAGAGTGATAATTCGAGAAAACTTCAAGAGTCCTTCGTCCGATACCCGGGGGTTCAGGAAACTCTTATAGATATCGTTGGATACGGATGTCGCCAGCATATAAAGTACAGCATCCGCCGTGCTGACCTCGGCAGCGAAGATGGCAGCCAACGCCAATGTCGCGATGGAGAAAGGCATCATCTCCTTCATCGCGGTCGGCAGGGCCAGATCCGCGCGTGGAAGATCCGGAAAGGCCGCGAAAGCAGCCATGCCGATAAAAACGGGGATAATTGCGAATAACAGTTGAACGATGCCGTTGGTCGCTGTTCCCCAGCGGATAGCATGCTCATCTTTCGCCCCAAAGACTTTGCCGATCAACCCAGGGGATATAAAGAAGGACGGGACGAGCATGACCAGGTAACCAACGATAACCGTAACGCCAATGCCATCCATGGAGAAAAAAGACGCCTGTTGCACCGTATCAGGTAGATTCTGGGCGACCTTGGAGGTCAACCCTGCCCACCCTCCAACGAACTCGTAGATGTAGGGCAGGGCAATGAGAAAGCCGGCGAGGATTACCACGAGCTCAACGATATTGACTATCGCAGCGGAGAGCAGGCCGCCAGCTGCAAAATAGAGCGTCGTAACAACCGCACCCGCAATGACCCCCACCGTTTTCGGCACCCCTGCAACGACATCAAGAATCCAGGCGATACCCAAGAGCTGCCCCGAGAACAACGCCAAGGTACCGATGGACATCATGCCGGAGAAAAGTCCTCGGAACGCTTTGCTGTAACGTCTATCCAGATAGTCCCCCAAGGTATAGAGGTCATATCGGCAGGCGATGCGCCAAATCTTGGGGCCAACACAGAACGCCAGGATCATGGAGCCGATACCGGCGCTCCCGATCCACCACCAGGCGGAGATGCCGGACTTGTAGGCAATAGCCGCAACCCCAACCGTAGACCCTGCCCCCAGGTTAGCTGCGATCAAGGTGGTGGCAAGAAGCCCTGTCCCAAGTTTTCGCCCCGCCACGAAGAAACCCGACGAGCTCTTGACCTTGCTACCCACGAACCACCCGATCAGAATCAGCAGAATCGCATAACCAAAAATGGCTTGAACGTAACCATTGTGCAATACCAGATCCATTTAAAAACGCCTCCCTCAATCTAGTCGCCGGTCGTATCACGCGCAACCTCTGCCCCATTCAGACGGCTACATCACGGGGAGAAACACCCTTTCGCTTAGCTCTCCATAAAATACAACGCAGTTAAGGCAAAGATTTTCGAGGCCTCGATCACATCATCGATCTCCACCCACTCGTCCACATGGTGTGGGATTTCACGATCGCCTGCGCCGGTCACCAGGACGGGGATATTATTCCAGGCCTGCAAGAAAGTCCCATCGGTCGCTCCGGGAACACCGTCATAGATTTCCTCCCACCCCATAACCTCGCGGTAGGCGCGTGCCGCTGAGGCAACGAGTGGATGATCTCGTGAAATCTCGGTCCATGGCCGGTCGTCCAACTGCTCTATGGTGGCAGAGAATTTGTCGTCACCAGAAGAATGTTGTCTCGACAAACGATCCACTATTCCCTGAATCTGACGACGGATCCCGTCATGCTCCTGACCAGGTACAGTGCGGACATCCAAAGCCAGGCTCGCCTCTTTCGGCACCACGTTTAGTTGCGCCACTCCGGTGACCGGAGCCTGAAGGACGGTGGGCGTGAAGCTGGGCCAACCCAGAAATTCGTGTTTGCCCAGCCGATCCTTTTCAAAGTTCTCCAGCTGCCGCAGTTCTACAATAAAACGAGCCAAAGCCCAGTTGGGATCGTTCCCCGTCAGAGGCATACAGCCATGACACTGAGTGCCATGGAAGGTGATTCGAAAACGGAGCGCCCCCTTCTGGAACACACAAAGGTGCTTCTCCTCCGGCTCACAGATTAGGGCTCCATCGACACCCTTGGCCCAACCTTTTTCAATAAAATGCTTGATGCCAATCATCATCCCCTCTTCATCGACGGGAATACAAAGCAGAATATTTCCTTTGAAGGGAATTTTACTGTCGCGAATTGCACGAGCCGCGAAGATAGCCGCTCCCATATTGCCCTTTGTATCATTGGACCCACGGCCATACATGACTTTCTTTCCATCTCGCTCCACAATCTCCGCACCAAATGGATCATATTTCCATTCCTCGCGGTTTCCGATGGAGACGACATCCTGATGTCCTTCCATCAAGATGGTTTTTCCACCCGCTTCGCCTCGCAGAAATGCCACAATATTCGTCCTGCCCGGAGCGACCTCGTCCAGATGGACCTCGAACCCATCATCCCTAAGAAACTTCGACACGAACTCCGTCACGCGGGACTCGTCGGCACCAGGAACCCCCGGATCATACACACTGTCGATGCGCACGACATCCTGCACAAATCGAATCAATCCCTCAGTATCCAGGCATTCCAGAACTTTCTCATAATTCACAACAAACACCTCCGCTCCTGTTTGCTTTCCTCAAAACAACGCCACGACAAACCCTTTAGCACCTGAAAATAGATTTATGTCTTGTTGAGACCATAGCTACAAAGACAAATATCAGAAGCATGGCAATACAAACGAATCGGCGGGTAATCTTGTGAATCACGGGAAATGTTTTGGTTATACCAGTTGATCCTACAGTCTGTCTTTGCATCATGATAGCACAAAATTGAAACGTGTAAAGTCACGATATAAATTCTTTTAAAAACATTTTGTTCAAACTTTGAGGATCCAGGAAGAAAACAGCGGAGCCCCGTATTGGATCCATCTATGTTTTAATGATCTTGAATATGGCAACTCGGAAAACCTGGATATACAATCATAACGCACGCAATCGGGAGGGAAGGACAGACAAAAAGGCCTAGAAAAGTCCTGTTGACCTCAATAATCCGTTAGAATAAGGGTTACGTAATACAAGCAGCGAAGGAAACCGCTATTCATGGATCATAACCATCTTCAAGTCGGAGAGCGGTACAATAATACTTTCCTGCATATATAAGGAATGGTGATGTGTGATTGAGACGAAGCGGGAGCAACTGATTCGACGATTGACAGAGGAAATTCAGACGGGCTGCTTCAGAACAGCCACAAAACTGCCACCTGAGCGTGAATTGATGGAGAAAATGGGGGTGACTCGTACCCTTCTCAGAGAAGCACTAATGACTATGGTAGGGATGGGAAGGATTTCTATCGAGGGGCGCAGCGGCATCTCCATTGTTCGTAATGGAGAGGAAAAAGTCGCACAAAACCTCGAAGGGGTGGCTCAATGGCCATCGGTATTGGGCAGCGAGATATTGGAAGTCCGCCTTATTTTGGAAATCCCGGCAGCCAAAATCGCCGCACTGGTTCGAAACGATATGGATCTCGAACAGATGGATCGTTGCCTGAGCGCCTTATCGAATATCGACTATTGTGATGAGAAAAACTACGCCCGCGGAGACGAGTGGGATTTTCTATTACATCAGACGATCATGCGAACAACCAGGAACGAGCTTCTGCTGCGCGTCTATGAAGGTGTGGCTTCCCTGATGCGAGACTTTACACGGCGCTATCGTGGGATGCTTTTTAATCGCGTCGACGGTTGGGCTCAAAACGCTTTTCGCGAACATGCGATGATTGTAGAGGCTATTCGCGCTCAGAACTCGGAAGAGGCTGGAGAGGTCATGCGACAACACCTTTGTCGAACCTTAAAGATACGCCGATTTTTCAACGAGTCTCCCAGTGAACTCGCTCGGGACATATTTTGTCAGGGGCCCCTTTAATCTCGAAGTAAAAGTGCGGGGGGCCGACGCCCCCCGTACCCCCCCTCGGGTTTCAAGCGACGCGGACCCCCGGCGCGCTATTCCCCAAGCAAGCGGGCCTCCAGCACCTGGTCGCGCTTGAAACCCTCGAGGCGCAGGTAGAAGTCGGCGGCGTCCAGGAGGGCCTGCATGGGGGTGAGCCCGATGATCTCGCTGCCCACGACGCTGACGCCGTAGCGCGCGGCCTCGGACTTGACGGTCTCGAAGACGCGGTGCAGCGGGGTCGCGGTGTAGTCCGTCATATTGATGGAGACCTGAGTGATCCCCCTTTCCTCGAGCGCCAGGCCGATGGCGCGGCAGTTCACGTAGCCGCCCCTGGCCGCGCGGATGGTCTGGGCGATGTGCTTGGCCAGCGCCACGTCGGGGGTAGACAGATTGATGTTGAAGGCCACCAGAAAGGGGCGCGCGCCGACGACCGTAGCTCCGGCCTTGGGGTGCATGGCCCGAGGCCCCTCGTCGGGGGCGCGTTCCGGCGTTTTGATGGCCTCCTTCAGCCCCTCGTACTCTCCCTTGCGGACGTCTGGCAGCGCCTTCATCGAGGGACGCTTCGCGGCGGCCTCGTAGAAGTAGACGGGAATGGAGAGCTTGTCGGCAATCTCCCTGCCCAGCTCGTGGGCCAGGGCCACGCACTCCTCCATCGCAACGTTCGAGACGGGGATGAAGGGAATGACGTCCGTTGCACCGATGCGGGGATGCCCGCCCCTGTGCTTCTCCATGTCGATCAGCTCCGCGGCCCTGGCGCAGCAGGCGAACGCCGCCCGCTTGGCGGCCTGAGGCTCGCCCACGAAGGTGAGCACCGTCCGATTGTGACTGGGGTCGGAGGAGTGGTCCAGGACGGTCACGCCAGGCGTCCCGCGCGCCTCGTCGATGATGGCCTCGATGACCTCGGCCCTCTGCCCCTCGCTGAAATTCGGTACGCATTCCACGAGCTTCGCCATATCCGTTCATCCTGTCCTTTCATTCCGGTCATTCCGGCATCCGCAATGGGTTCAAACGCCGTATGGTTTCGAGTTCGCCTTGTCTCAGCATTATAGACGAAGACGAAAAAACGAAAAAGTCCGTGCCCTCCGCCTTTTACCGCCTTTTACGCTTTTCTCCTTTGATATAATGCAGGACGGAACCGGAGGATCACACCGGACCGTCAGCTCGGTCAGCATAGGAGGACTCTCGATGGACAGACAACGGAAAGGCTGGGACTTTGTCATCGACGTAATGAATGGAATGGGGCGCGGACTCTTCGCCTCCCTGATCGTGGGGTTGATCCTGAGGCAGGCGGGCGCCTACCTCTCAGTTCCCCTGCTGACGAAACTCGGCAGTACGGCGCAGATCCTCATGGGACCGGCTATCGCAGCCAGCATCGCGTGCAGCGTCTCGGCCCCGCCCCTGGCGGTCTTCTCCTCTCTGGCGGTCGGCGCTGTCGGGGCTGGGGCCTTTGCCGGCCCTGCGCCCGTGCCCGGCGAGCCCGTAGGGGCCGCCGTCTCGGCTCTCGTCGGGGTCCTGTGCGGCAAGATCGTGCAGGGAAAAGGAGGTAAGGGGCTCGACATCCTGTTGATCCCTCTCGCCACGATCGTCGGCGGCGGACTCGCGGCCGTGACCTGCGCGCCCTGGATTGCGAGAGGAATGAACGCCGTCGGGGATCTCGTCAACCTGACGACGACCCTGCAGCCGCTGCCGATGGGCATCGCCGTCTCCGTCGTCATGGGGATGATCCTCACGCTGCCGATCAGCAGCGCCGCCCTGGCGATCTCGTTGGGGCTCTCGGGGCTCGCCGCCGGGGCCTCCACGGTGGGGTGCAGCGCGCAGATGGTCGGGTTCGCGGTCATGAGCTTCCGGGAGAACGGGATCGGGGGCCTGATCGCCCAGGGGCTGGGCACATCCATGATTCAGGTGCCGAACATCATGCGCAACCCCTGGATATGGGTTCCGCCGACCCTCGCCTCGGCCGTCCTGGGCCCCCTCGCGACGCTGCTTTTCCGGATGAAGAACAACAGCGTCGGCGCGGGGATGGGGACGAGCGGCCTGGTGGGGCAGATCGGCACGTTCACCGTGATGGGCGAGTCCGCCTGGCCCGGCGTGATCCTGCTGCATTTCATCCTCCCCGCCCTGCTCACCTGGTTCTTCGCCAGGATTCTCGAGGGCCGGGGGCTGATCCGGCCGGGGGATATGACGCTGGACAGGGAGGCATGACGCCGCGCTATTCCGCCGCTTTGGCCGTGCCCTTCAGGCGCTTTTCGAGGCCCTTGAGAACGACCAGGCCAAGGAGGGCGCCCGGAACGCTGCTGGTGAGAAACGCGGCCGAGAGGGTGACGAACATCCCTCCCACCGCCCCGGGGGATACGATCAGGGCCGCTGTGAAGGCGCCCAGCGTCCCCGTAGCGCAGGGCTCTGCGAGGGCCGCCCAGGCCCTACCCCCTTGTCCGCGCAGGACCGTGCGGGCAGTCACCCCCACGGCCAATGCCCCGAAAAGGCTTCCGGGAAAGGCAAGGATCGTCCCCATGCCCGTCGCATAGCGGACGAGGCTGGCGACGAACGCGCTGCCCACAGCCCACCAGGGCCCCAGCAGGACCCCGGCCACGGCGTTGAGCGTGTGCTGAAATGGAAAACACCGCGAGGGTCCGACGGGAAACGAGAAGGGCGCGAGCAGGACGGCCGCCGCCGCGAGGAGCGCGGCCAGGAGCATGGACCGCAGATGTGTTCTGGTTACCGCAGAGCCCCGGCCTTCAGAGGATTTGTGCATCGAAGGACATCTCCTTTCCTGATCTCGACTCTTCATTCAAGATCTCAACTCCTCATTATTGGTTCGGAATTATCGGTTCGGGGCGGGGCCCTGTTCCCCGTCCCTCGAGGCCCCGCCGGTGGGGCCTCGGACCTCAGTCCAGCTTCACGGCCGTTCCGCTGCACGTCACCATCAACATGTCGTTGTTTGCGCCCAGCACCTCGTAGTCCATCTTGACCCCCACCACCGCGTCGGCCCCCAGCGCAGCCGCCTTCTGGCCCATCTCGGCCAGGCTCTCCGTCCGGGCACGGGTCAGCTCCTCCTCGTAGCCCTTGGAACGGCCCCCAAAGACGTTGCGCAGCACCGCTCCGATATCCTTCAGAAAATTGACCCCGGCGACCACCTCGCCAAACACGATGCCCCGATACTCCCTGATGGTGCGCCCCTCGATGCCGGGCGTCGTCGTCACGATCATGCCGCGAAGACCTCCCTTTCCTGCAATGTCTTTCCACAGGGACAAGCGGACTCGGACACGTGAGCTCCGCAGGTCCCCTCTCATTTCCTCCCCCGCACGTTCGTGCTTTTTACGAGGGGTCTCTCCAGGATTATTGTAGGCCCTCGGGGGGACGGGGGCAAGCGCAACCCGGCCGTCCGGGTTCAAAGGCCCCCGGTTTTCCCACGGATGGCAAAACGGCCCCGGGCCGATCGCCCGTATTCTGCGGAAAAACCTTATCCCCGGATGACGGCGAAATGCGGAAAATCGTTGACTGAAAGAGGGTTTTGCCCTAAAGTTACTCTTGAAATCACAAGCGTGCGGACAAGTACGGCACGGCGATGTGGGCAGGCCTTTTTGCCGCGCGGCTGCCTTCGTTTTTGAAACGTCGGGCGGGCCCGCAGAAAAATGGAGGGGAAGAGATGAGAAAGTCGTTTTTGCTCGCCGCGGTCCTTTTGGGGCTGCTGACAGCTCCAGGGGGGGCCCTTGCCGCCCCCTGCGTCGAGGGCGAGGCGCTGGTGGTCTTCAAGAAGGCGCCCGGCGCCGTCGTGACGGCGGCCTCCGTGGAGCGCGGGGCGGAATCGTTCCGCCTGGCGGCGCTGGCGGCGGCCTCCGGGGCACGGGTGATGCAGGCCTACGGGGCCCTGTCCGAGGCCGGCGACGGCGTCTTCGCGCTGGTCCGATCCGAGACCGTAACGGCGAATCAGCTGGTGGAGGACCTGAGGGCGAGGGCCGACGTGCTCGCGGCAGCTCCAAACTACATCACCCGGGCCATGCGGCAGCCCAACGATCCCCGATACGCCTCGGGAGAGCTTTGGGGACTGAAGGCCATCCGCGCTCCCGAGGCGTGGGACGTCGTGACGGGCAGCACGGACGTATACGTCGCGGTTGCGGATACGGGTATCCATGCCGCCCACGAGGACCTTCGGCCGAACCTGGATACGGGACTCAGCCGGGATTTCTCCAAGAGCAGCCAAGGCTACGCCGACGCCCACGGACACGGGACGCACGTTGCGGGGACGATCGGGGCCGTGGGGAACAACGGCCTGGGCGTCGCGGGAGTGAGCTGGACGACGCGGCTGATCACGCTGCGGATCATGGGCGCGGACGGGGCCGGTCCATCCTCCTGGACCGTGGAGGCTTTCAGCTACCTGATCTCCCTCCTTCGCACAAATCCGCAGATGAAGGTCGCCGCAATCAACCTCTCGCTGGGAGGGTACGCGGGCATAACTCCGAGCGAAGCTCAGTCGCTGCCGGATCCCTACTGGCTTGTCTACAAGATTCTGGACAACATGGACCGGACCGTGATCGTCGTCGCGGCGGGAAACGAGGGGCTGGAGGTGGGCAAACCTGCGCCCTATGACGACCCCAGCGATCCCGCCAATCCCATGTTCAGGAGAGGACAATACTGCTATCCTGCGTCCTTCACGGGGCTGAAGAACCTGATCGTCGTCGGGGCGGCGGCATCCGACGGCAGTGCGGCAGTCTTCTCGAACTGGAGCCCGACGGCCGTCTCGCTCGCGGCTCCGGGCGTCAACATCCTCAGCACGGTCTTTCCGAGCGCCTCGGATCCGGAACACCCCGGACATACTTATGGAAGTCTGTACGGCGCAATGTCCGGCACGTCTCAGGCAACCCCGCACGTTGCCGGGGCCGTTGCGCTGCTGGCGAGCCGCTACCCGAACGCCACGGCGTCCCAGATCAAGGATGCCCTGCTGAGGGGAGCGAACGGCAGCCGGAACCCGGTAGCGACGGCGCGGACGAACACGGGCGGCGCCAAGCTCTCCCAATACGGCTACCTGGACGTGAAAAAGGCGCTGGACATCCTGGAGGCGACGAGCGCCGATCTGGGGCCCAAGCCTCAGCCCGACCCCAAGCCACAGCCCGACCCCATGCCGCAGCCCAACCCCATGCCGCAGCCCGATCCGGGGGAGTTCACCTCGGGCGACGTCGTTGTCCCGACGACCCCCAGCCTATGGACGATCATTTACGGGACCCCCGACGCGCGGGGAAACACCCCCGTGACGATCCGCGTCCCCTTTTCGACGCAAAAGGAATTGATCTCCGCATCCGTCGAGACCAGGGGTCTGGACTCCGTCAGGGCCACGATCCCGGAAAAAGAAAATGCCTCCTCTGCGGCGGCCTCGCCTTCCGCAGCTTCGGCTTCTCTGACCTACACGCTGCAGATCACGGGCACGGTCGCCAGGGAGAATCTGAGCACGGCGGCCATCGAGGCGCTGAACTGCCGGCTGGAGGGAGATGCCGCGGACACGAGGGTTCCGCTGGGAGCGACGGGCATCCCTCTGAGCGGCATGACGGACCGGAGTCCGCTTCTGCCCGACCCCAACCCCGGACAGGAATCGAAATCGAGCGGCGGCTGCAACGGCGGATTCCTCGCCCTGGGCCTGTTGGCGCTCGCGTTCCTCCCGAGCCGGAGGCGCTGACCCCCGTCCCCGCATTTTCTCGAGTACGATCGACCTCATACGAGCGGCCCTCAACCGGGGCCGCTCGTACTTTTTATGGAGGCCTTACCCTACCGCCGCTTTCCCTCGTACTCTCGAATTTTTGCCAAAAAATTTTGCCGTTTCACGCCGAAAACGCTATAATTCCCTTTATATTTCCTGACAGGTGCAGGCGAACTTCCGAGGAGGACAGGACGATGGCGTACGATTTTCATGCAATCGAAGCTAAGTGGCAGAGGGTATGGCAGGAGAAGCGGTGTTTCGAGGCGGAGACGGACCCCTCGCGTCCCAAGTTCTACTGTCTCGAGATGTTTCCCTACCCCAGCGGAGCCCTGCACATGGGGCACATCCGCAACTATTCCATGGGAGACATGCTCGCGCGCTTTCTCCGCAAGAAGGGGATGAACGTCCTCTACCCCATGGGCTTCGACGCGTTCGGAATGCCCGCGGAGAACGCCGCCATCAAGTACAGGACCAAGCCGCACGACTGGACCTGGAACAACATCGAGCACATGACCAGCCAGCTCAAGAGCATGGGCTACAGCTACGACTGGAGACGCCGCGTCGAGACCTGCAACCCGAACTACTACCGGTGGAATCAGTGGATATTCCTGCAGATGTACAAAAAGGGCCTGGTCTACCGCAAGGAGGCGCCCGTCAACTGGTGCGGGTCCTGTGGCACCGTCCTGGCCAACGAGCAGGTGGTGGACGGCGGGCACTGCTGGCGCTGCCATTCCTCCGTCACCAAGAAGAACCTCCGGCAGTGGTTCATCAAGATCACCGACTACGCTCAGGAGCTGGTGGACGACATCGAGACGAAGCTCGGAGGCTGGCCGGAGCGCGTGCGCATCATGCAGCGCAACTGGATCGGCCGATCCGAGGGCGCGCAGCTCACCTTCCACCTTCCCGAGCTGGACTACACCATCGAGGCTTTCACCACGCGGTTCGACACGGTGTTCGGCATCACCTTCATCGCCCTGGCGCCCGAACACGAGCTGGTGAGGAAAATGATCGAGCGTCTGCCAGAGGACGAGGCCCGGAAGCTGAGCGATTTCGTGGACCGGGTTGGGGCCCAGAGCGCGATCGAGCGCTCCGACGCCGGAGCGGAGAAGCTGGGCTGCAAAACCCCCTTCTGCGGCCGGCATCCCGTCACGGGCAAGCCCATCCCCATCTGGATCGCCAACTACGTCCTGACGGACTACGGCACCGGGGCCATCATGGGCGTCCCCGCGCACGACCAGCGCGACTTCGACTTCTGCCGCAAGTACGGAATCGAGGTCATCCCCGTCATCCAGCCGGAGGGCGGACACCTGGACGGCGCGACGATGACGGCCGCCTTCGAGGACGACGGCATCGCCTGCAACTCCGGCCAGTTCGACGGCCTGCCGACGGCCCGGGCCATCCCCACGATGATCGCCTGGGGCGAGCGCGAGGGGTTCTGCAAGCGCGAGGTGAACTTCCGCCTGCGCGACTGGCTGATCTCGCGCCAGCGCTACTGGGGCACGCCCATCCCGTTCGTGCACTGCCCGCACTGCGGCGTCGTGCCCGTCCCGGAGGAGCAGCTCCCCGTTCTGCTGCCCGAGGACGTCGAGGTGAAGGACGTCGGGCGCTCTCCCCTTCTGGACATGCCCGAGTGGCTGGCCACGACCTGTCCGCAGTGCGGCGCTCCCGCGACCCGGGAGGCGGACACGATGGACACGTTCTTCTGCTCGTCCTGGTACTTCAACCGCTACTGCTCGCCCAACGACACGAAGGCCCCCTTCGAGAGGGCGGACGTGGACTACTGGATGGCCGTGGACCAGTACATCGGCGGCATCGAGCACGCCTGCCTGCACCTGATCTACGCCCGGTTCTTCACGAAGTTCCTGGCGGACATCGGGATGATGAAGGTTCGGGAGCCCTTCATCAACCTGCTGACCCAGGGCATGGTGATCAAGGACGGCGCCAAGATGTCCAAGTCCCTGGGCAACGTCGTGGACCCGACGGAGATTGTCGAAAAGTACGGCGCGGACACGGTCCGGCTCTTCATCCTCTTCGCCGCGCCGCCCCAGAATGATCTGGACTGGTCGGAGCGAGGCGTGGAGGGAGCGCACCGCTTCCTGGGACGCGTGTGGCGCTACGTCGAGGAGCACCTCGACGTCCTGAGGTCCACAGGAGATCCCATCCCGATGAATCGGCTTCAGGACCCCGTCCTGCGGGACTTCAAGCGCAGGATCCACACGACCATCGAGGCCGTGACCCGTGACATCGACAGGGAGAAGCAGTTCAACACGGCCATCGCACGCCTGATGGAGCTGACCAACGCCCTCTACTCCTTCGCCGCCGAGGGCGCGGAGGCGGACGCCCTGCGGCGCGAGGCCGTGAACGTCCTGCTGAACTGTCTGTCCCCGTTCTCCCCCCACATCGCCGAGGAGCTCTGGGAGATGCTGGGCAACGCGGACCCCATCAGCGTCGCCCCCTGGCCGGTCGCCGAGGCGGACGCCCTGGCTCAGGATGCCGTGACCGTCGTCGTGCAGATCAACGGCAAGGTCCGAGCCAGGCTGGAGCTGCCGGCCGGGCTGGACGGCGCGGAACTCGAGGCCCGGGTGATGGCCGACCCCACCGTCAGGGAACGCCTGGACGGGCGCCCCGTCGTCAAGACGATCGTCGTCCCGGACAAGCTGGTCAACATCGTCGTCAAGGGCTGAGGCACCCGGGCGCTCGACATCGGCATCCCCCCATGTCCGACCTTTTCATGTCCCGCCTCATCGTAATCGAGGGGCACGAGGGCCAGCGCCGTCAGCTCGCGGAGCAGCTGGCGGCGCTCTCCGAAAAAGGCTTCGCCCTGGCGGGAAAGCTCGAGGCCGGCACGGCGTTCCGGGACTGGAAGGAGCTCTTTGCCTCCGCGGGCGCGCGCGGCCTGTTCGACGCCCGGACGGTCACGGTGGCCGAGGGCGCGGAGGCGCTGGGTCCCTTTCCCGACGAACTGGCCTCCATCCTGGAGGACGGCCAGGAGGGCGACGAGGCGGAGAGCGTCGTCGTCGCGACCTTCGCAGGAGACACCCGGAAGATTTTTTCCAGGGAGACCCTGGCGCTCAAGAGAATTCTGTTCCTCAAGGCGGAGGCGTCCGTACCGCCCTGGAAGCGAAAGGACTGGCTTCTCGGCCTGGCCCGGGAGCGCGGCTGCCGGCTGAACCCCGCGGCCGCGGCCCTGTTGGGCGAGTCGCTGGAGTCTCAGGAGGAGCTGCGCTCGGAGCTCGACAAGCTGTCCTTCTACGCCTCCGGCAGGGAGATCGGGGTCGACGACGTGAGGGCGCTCTCCTTCGACGAGGGGGCCAAGGCACTGCTTCAATTTCTCGACGGCCTCTGTCAGGCCCGCCACGGCGAGGTGGTGCGGAGCCTGCGGCACCTCCGGTCCGATCCCTCCCCGCTGCGTCTGCTGGCCGCTCTGGGCAACCGCCTGCGGCCCGCGCTTTATCTGGCCTGTTTCCCGGAGGACGAGGCGGCGGCCCTGCGGGCCTCCGGCGGTCCCCGGGACCACGCCGTGAGGATGTCCAGGCTCGCCCTCGGGAACTTCGGCGCGGAGGCGATCAAGCGCTTCATGCTGGGGGCCGCCGGCCTCTCCTGGAGGGAAAAGACCTCCGCCGCCGGGGGCTGGCCGGATTTCGAGCTTCTCCTCTGGGAGCTCCTGCGCCGCGCCTCCGGTAAGGGACCGGGACAAAAAACGGATCGCACCCCATCCCGATACGGCAAGAGGTAAATGTGCTACAATCGAAGCGGAAGCCGCCCCCCGCGGGCAGGCGTCCGGCCACGGGCAGGCTTCCGGGTCCGCTCTCAACATCTCTCTTATCCGCTATCTGAGAAACGGAGGCGAAGGTCGATGGAAGTACGTTTTGTGCAGCGAGGGACGGAGATCGACGACAAACTGCGAGGCTACATGGAGGGCAAGGTCTCCAAACTGGAAAAATTCTTCAGGAAGATCCTGAACAGCCAGGTGGTCGTCAGCCTTCACAAGGGCAACTTCAACGTGGAGACGACGGCCAACGCCAACGGCGTCATCCTGCGGGCGGAGGAGAACGCCAACGATCCCCGCAGGGCTTTCGACCAGGCGTTGAAGAACCTGGAGCGCCAAATCAAGCGCCACAACGACTACCTCAAGAAGAAGGGGCAGTACCAGGGCGACGCCGAGTTCTCCTTCAGCCTGGACGAAACGGTGGAGGCCCCCCTCGAGGGCATCGAGCTCCAGGACCCCGTCATCGAAAAGGTGAAGAGGATCCCCGTGCATCCCATGGACCCCAAGGAGGCCGCGATGCAGATGGACCTCGTGGGACACACCTTCTTCATGTTCCAGAACGCCGATACGGGCGACATCAACGTCGTCTACAAGCGCAAGGACGGCAACTACGGACGCTTGGAGCCCATGAAGTAAGGGCTGCGGCAAAACGCGCCACAAACACGCAGCTTACGCGAGAGCGGCCCTCGAGGGGGCCGCTCTTTTGAGATGCGGGCGTACCATGCGGCGCGCTCCGCCCGTCAATCCAGTGCCCGGCACTTAGTCGCCCCACCAGTTATGCGGGTCGCTTATAAGCGAGAAAGCAAATCTCTGATTTGCGTTTTCGAGCTTATAAGCAGACAACCGGCAAGCGTAGCGAGCCGAGTTGGTCGTTTAGATTCTTCACCAGGGGGCTTCATCAGAGGCTTCATCAGAGGCTTCATCAGAGGCTTCATCAGAGGCTTCATCAGAGGCTTCA